>NZ_JAWHNU010000048.1:0-55727 GCF_032582135.1 Pseudomonas syringae group sp. J309-1
GTTAGCTCCTACAAGGTCCGCGTTTCAAATCCATTATTGGAGTGATGTTTGATAGGAGCAGAGCTTGCTCGCGATAAACGATGACGCGGTCTGAGCTTCTGGCTGCGTCTCATTCATCGTCGGAATGCCGCCCAGACCAAGCCCGGCTCCCACAGAGAAAGGGTTTTAATCCGGATATTTAATTCACATCCAAAATCCTGGCCATCGTCTATAACCATGGGGTGGCGATATGATGGCGGATCGGCGGATACCCGCCACTCTTCCTGAATTTCTCCCGCTAATCGGCGGAAATCCGCCACTCTGAGCGGATCCTCAAACCCCAACTAGACTCCAACACACCGGTTTACATGCTGTTCAGCGTGTTTCTTGAAAGTGGCACGAGCCTTGCGATACAGGGGAGGGGTCTGCCCCGTGCAGCTCGACAAAACAAATCCCTCCAGTTGCAGGAGGGTTAGCTCGTTAGGCGTCGCGCGCATCACATGAATGGTGCCGACAACGCCCTTGAGGATGATTTCATGACGACTCGTCAGCCGATTTACAAATCCCTGTATTTCCAGGTCATCGTAGCAATCGTGATCGGTATTCTTATCGGCCACTTCTATCCTGACACCGGCAAGGCGCTCAAGCCGCTGGGCGACGGTTTCATCAAACTAATCAAAATGGTCATTGCCCCTATCATCTTCTGTACTGTGGTTAGCGGTATCGCTGGCATGCAGAACATGAAGTCGGTGGGCAAGACTGGTGGGTACGCGCTGCTGTACTTCGAAATCGTATCGACTATTGCCCTGCTGATCGGTCTGGTTGTGGTCAACGTTGTTCAGCCGGGTGCCGGCATGAACATCGACGTGAGCACGCTGGATGCTTCCAAGATCGCTGCTTATGTGACAGCGGGCGCTGACCAGAGCATCGTTGGCTTCCTGCTTAACGTGATCCCGAACACCATCGTCGGTGCCTTCGCTAACGGCGATATCCTGCAAGTCCTGATGTTCTCGGTGATCTTCGGCTTCGCGCTGCATCGCCTGGGTGCTTACGGCAAGCCGGTTCTGGACTTCATCGATCGCTTCGCTCACGTGATGTTCAACATCATCAACATGATCATGAAGCTCGCGCCTCTGGGTGCCTTCGGTGCCATGGCGTTCACCATCGGTGCTTACGGTGTGAGCTCGCTGGTGCAACTGGGCCAGTTGATGATCTGCTTCTACATCACGTGCGCATTGTTCGTTCTGATCGTACTGGGTGGCATCTGCCGCGCTCACGGCTTCAGCGTTCTCAAGCTGATCCGCTACATCCGTGAAGAGCTGCTGATCGTACTGGGTACTTCCTCGTCGGAATCGGCACTGCCTCGCATGCTGATCAAGATGGAGCGTCTGGGCGCACAGAAGTCGGTAGTAGGTCTGGTTATCCCCACTGGCTACTCGTTCAACCTGGACGGTACGTCGATCTACCTGACCATGGCTGCAGTGTTCATCGCTCAGGCGACCAACACTCACATGGACATCACCCATCAGATCACCCTGCTGCTTGTTCTGCTGCTGTCGTCCAAAGGTGCTGCTGGCGTGACCGGTAGCGGCTTTATCGTACTGGCTGCAACCCTGTCGGCTGTCGGCCATCTGCCGGTTGCCGGCCTGGCGCTGATCCTCGGTATCGACCGCTTCATGTCCGAAGCCCGCGCCCTGACCAACCTGGTAGGTAACGCTGTTGCCACCGTCGTGGTTGCCAAGTGGGTCGGCGAGCTGGACACCGACAAGCTGCAAACCGAGCTGGCTTCCGGTGGTCGTGCTATCGACAACACCGCTCCAGTAGATGATCTGGGTGTTGCTGAACTGGCTGAAGAGCCACTGACCCGCCCGATCCCGACGCGCAAGCCTGTCTAACCACAGCCCGCGTTACTGAAAAACCCATCTTCGGATGGGTTTTTTTATGGGCTGGCGGCTAGCCGCCACTATCTTTAGCAAGCTGATTCGACGACGTGGGATATGTGGGAGCGTGGCTTGCCCGCGATAAGGACGACTCGGTCTTAGGGGCAACTAAATCCAGACAGCGTCCCAAAGAGGATAATTACCAATACGCTTGACCAGGCCTGCGCGCACCGGGTTCATCACGACATAGCGCGCCAACGCCTTTAGATCCTCATCACGTCGAACGGCACGGTCATGAAAACCTTGCTGCCATATACTGCCCGTGCGCCCTTGTGCAGCATTTACTGCTGCGCACGTCAGGGACTTTGTACGCCCGACTGCCTGACTCAATGAACCACTCTTCAGTTCGAGTAACCAGTGGAAATGGTCAGGCATCACTACCCATGCCAGCGATTGGACAAGACCGTCGCGCTCGGCTTCCATGAACTGACGGGCCACAAGGCGCCCTATCCGCAGATCGCCAAATATCGGCTGACGATCTCGAGTATTGGACGTGATTAGATAAAATCGACCGCTTTCACTGTATCGGCCGACGCGGAGCTGGCGAGACTGATGGGTTGATAGCATTCCACTGCCTTTCTACCTTGCGAGACCCAAAAGCTAGACCAGGCTCTCGAGTAGGGGAGTGGGATTGCTTGCCAGAATGTGTCTGCCGCTTATACCGGGTCGCCCTTATCGCGGGCAAGCCACGCTCCTATCAAACATCACTCCAATAATGGATTTGAAACGCGGACCTTGTAGGAGCTAACTTGTTGGCGAAGCGGAATTTCTGACGATGCGGGTCCGACGTCTCGCCAACAAGTTGGCTCCTACAGGGTCTTCCGTTTGCTTAGCGACAGCGAGGTGTCAGGGATACCGGGACCACTCCCACAGATTCTGCGCAATCGCGTAGAACCTCAAACCACCCGCGTTTCACCACTGAACACCAGCGTTTCGCGGCAGCTGCGGCATAAATAGCGGCGGCCTTTGCGGACCATTTGGTGACGTTGGGCCGAGAACGGGAATTCGCTTCCCGGGCACGGGCAGCGGTAGATATAGCGCGTGACGCTGCGGCGCTGGACGGCGTAGGTGTGGCAGCGGTTGGGCGGCAGTTCGTAGACGCCGCGCATGATCAGTTGCCATTCCTCGCCGTGGGGCTGGATGCGGTCACCGAACAATTGGTGGGCGATCAGGTGCGCGACTTCGTGGGCGACGGTCTGGCGTAAAAAGTCTTCGCTGTTTTCCCGGTACAGCTGTGGGTTGAAGCGCAGCATGTTGTCATGCAAATGCGCGACACCGGCTTTTTGGCCGCGCAGCTTGAGGCTGACTACCGGGCGTGTGAAAGGGCGTTTGAAAAAGGCTTCGGCTTGTTGGTAACAGACTTCGACACGGGTGTTGAGTGGCTCGAGCATGCTTCATGGGTCTCCAGAGACGCCAAGTATGCCGTAAAAGGGCTGGATATCGAAAACCCAAGCTGCCGAATGGTCATGGGCAGACGCATATCCTTGTAGGAGCTGCCGAAGGCTGCGAAGCGGAGTGTCAGGGAAAATCGATTCGCAGCCTTCGGCAGCTCCTACAGAAAGCGAAGGGGTGTGTTCAATTGGTGTACTCCGGCCCAACGCCAATGCCCCACAGCACCACCGTAAACGCCATGATCGCCACCAGCACCACCAAACCTACGGCCAGTATGGAGCTTGAGAACATGAAGCCTTCGTCCGCCGGGATTTTCATGAAGGTCGGCACGCCGACGTACAGCAGGTAAACCGTGTAGCAGACGGCTGCCGTGCCGACCATCATGCCTAGCCACATGTGTGGATAAAGTGCAGCAAGACCGCCGATGAACAGCGGCGTCGCCGTGTAAGTCGCGAAGGCGAGGCAGCGTGCCAGGCTAGGCGTCGCATCGTAGGTGCGGGCCATCCAGTGGATGAAGCCGCCCATGATCGCAACACCGGCGAGCATGGCGATGTACGACATGATCGTCATCCATATTGCGCTTTCGTGGGTCAGCATGACCGGCGCTCGATCCCCAATTACCCAGCCCATCTGCGTGGTCCCGATATAGGCCGAAACCGCCGGGATTGCCGCCAGGATCAGGGTATGCGTGAGGTATAGATGGCCGATGCTTTGTTCTTCCTCGCCACGGATGTCCTGCCATTCCTGATCAGGATGGACAAACAACCCCCAGACGTGATGGATCATGTGGAGTACTCCTTCCTTTCTTGTACGACATGGAACCGTCTTTAGCCGGGAAGAAGCAGTACAGGCGATAGATTTACATCCCTGAAAATACTGCTTTCTCGTCCGCCCTCGATTTCAGTATAGGAAGCCTGACCTGTACAAAAAGCACCCGGTTAGAGCAATTGGCGATCTACAGGCCGCTGCTAATGCCCTCAGGCAGTAAACAGCAAGCTTTAGCCCCACGCCGTATTTATGCGTAAAATGCCGGGCTTTTCTCCTTGTCATTGCAACCGGATACCAGCGCCATGGGCACCCTTTCAGTCAATCAGAACAAACTGCAGAAACGCCTGCGTCGCCTGGCCGGTGAAGCCGTGGCCGACTTCAACATGATTGAAGAGGGTGACAAGGTCATGGTCTGCCTGTCTGGCGGCAAAGACAGCTACACCATGCTTGATGTGCTGATGCATTTTCAGAAGGTCGCTCCGATCAAGTTCGATATCGTCGCCGTGAACATGGATCAGAAGCAGCCGGGTTTTCCCGAGCACGTGCTGCCTGCTTATCTGGAAACGCTGGGCATCGAGTATCACATCGTCGAGAAAGACACATACTCGGTGGTCAAGGAACTGATCCCGGAAGGCAAGACCACCTGTTCGCTGTGTTCACGCCTGCGTCGCGGCACGCTGTACACCTTTGCCGACGAGATTGGCGCAACGAAAATGGCGCTGGGGCATCATCGCGATGACATCGTCGAGACGTTCTTCCTGAATATGTTCTTCAATGGCTCGCTGAAAGCCATGCCGCCCAAGCTGCGCGCCGACGATGGTCGCAACGTGGTGATCCGGCCATTGGCGTACTGCCATGAGAAGGACATTCAGGCTTATTCCGACTTCAGGAATTTCCCGATCATCCCGTGCAACCTGTGTGGTTCTCAGGAAAACCTGCAGCGTCAGGTGGTCAAGGACATGCTTCAGGAGTGGGAGCGCAAGACGCCGGGCCGGACCGACAGTATTTTCCGCAGCCTGCAGAATGTCATTCCGTCACAGCTGGCTGACCGCAATCTGTTCGACTTCACGAATCTGCGCATCGACGAAACCGCCGCATCGCGGTTTGTGAATGTGGTGAATATCTAAAGACGGTTTCTGTAGGAGCTGCCGCAGGCTGCGAAGCGCATTGGCTGATACTCCGCGATTCGCAGCCTTCGGCAGCTCCTACAGATTTAGTAGACTCAGTGATTCACCGTAAACGCCAGCATCGCTGACAGCTGGCACAACGGCCTGCCGCTTTCGCTTTGCCATTGGTTGAACACTTGCTGGACGATGGCCTGATCGCGTTTGCTGGTCGGGACTTTGTCGACGATCTTCTGGGCGTTGAGCGCGGCTACCACGTCCCAGGTCGGGATAAAGGTGTCTTTACCCACCATGCGCAGGAAGCGCGGCGCAGACAGTCCGCCCATCTGGTTGCCGTGTTTGGCGAGGTACTGCCAGAGCCCGGTGATGTCATCCACCGGCCATTGGGCGATGAAGTTGCCGAAACTGCCGTGTTCCTTTTCGATGTCCAGTACCAGTTGCGCATTGCGCGGCACGCTTTTGAGTTTGCCCAAGTGGCGAATGATCCGCGCATCCTGCATCAGCCGCTCAAGATGGTCGGCGCCCATGAGCACGACTTTTTCCGGATCGAAGCGGTAGAACACTTCCTCGAAAGTCGGCCACTTGGCGTCCACCAGGCTGTGTTTCAAACCGGCGCGGAACACCCGCAGGGCCATGGTCGACAGGTAGCGGTCGTCGCCGATGGCTTGCAGTTGTTTAGCGGTCTTGGGTGTCGGCAAATGTGCTTCGAGGGCTTTGGCCGAGCCGAAGCGGTTCAGGCAGTACTCATTCAGCCATTTGTAATCGTGCATTACTGCTCCAGAAAATGATGCGTACAGCCTCAGACTTGGCCTTCGCCCGCAAGTTTACGGTTTCGCTGAAAAGTCCATCTGATGTACAGCAGCGCGCTGACAAATACCCCGAGGCTGGCAAGCATCTCCAGGATGCCGAACAGCGAACGGTTGGGATCGAACGCTGCCAGCGCACCTTTGATGAAATACAGGTTGACCACGAAACACAGCCACGAATAAGAGCGGGGGCTGCCACTGATGATGCCCGGTGCGAACAACAGCAGCGGCACCAGTTCGATCAGCAGAATCACCCAGGGCCTCGCGCCGTGCAGGTCGGCAATCCACAGGTAATAAATGCTCAGCAGCGCAATCAGCCCGAAAAAACTGCTCAGGCTGATCAGGCGGCTGATTTTTACTCTCGGCTCAAGCCAGTCCAGCGCAGGCAGGACTTCAGGCTTTTTAGCCACGGGCCGGGTCTAGCAGAAGGGCGGTTTTCGCCAGACGCTGACCGAGTGCGCGACACAGTTGGGTTTCATGCGGGTCCAGCGGACGCTTGCCGTCAGGCCCGGCGTGGTGACTGGCGCCATAGGGGGTGCCGCCGCCGCTGGTTTCCACCAGTGCTGATTCGCTGTAAGGCAGGCCGGTGATCAGCATGCCGTGGTGCAGCAACGGCAGTAGCATCGACATCAAAGTGGTTTCCTGGCCGCCGTGCAGGCTGGCGGTTGAGGTGAACACGCTGGCCGGTTTGCCCACCAGCGCGCCGGTCAGCCACAGGTTGCTGGTGCCGTCGAGGAAGTACTTGAGCGGTGCCGCCATGTTGCCGAACCGCGTCGGGCTGCCAAGGGCCAGGCCCGCGCAGTTTTTCAGGTCATCCAGTGTGGCGAACAGCGCGCCACTTTCCGGGATGCTCGGCGCCACGGCTTCGCATTCGGTGGAAATCGCGGGTACGGTACGCAAGCGCGCTTCCATACCGCCCAGTTCGATACCGCGGGCGATCTGCCGGGCCATTTCGCTGGTTGAGCCGTTGCGGCTGTAAAAGAGGACCAGGATGTACGGCGTGCTCATGGTAAAAGCTCCAGGACGTTTTCTGGTGGGCGGCCGATGACGGCCTTGTCACCGGCGACCAGAATCGGCCGCTCGATGAGTTTGGGGTGCGCGACCATGGCGTCGATCAATGCGTCGTCGCTCAGGCTTTGGTCGGCCAGGTTGAGGGTTTTGTAATCGTCTTCGCCGGTGCGCAGCAGTTGACGGGCACTGATGCCCAGCTTGTTCAGCACGTCGCGCAATTGCCCGGCGTCGGGCGGGGTTTCCAGGTACAACACGATGGACGGGCTCAGGCCTCGGGCTTGCAGCAGTTCCAGCGCGCCGCGCGATTTGGAGCAGCGCGGGTTGTGATAAAGCGTCAGGTCGGTCATTTGCAGGTCGCATCCAGCATGAAGTGGCGGCTATTCTACCCGCCATAGGACCTGGGCTAAACACCAAGTGGTGATCGGTCGCAGGTTTAAGTATTCGATGAGAGTCGCCCCGGCGTCCCTGACAGCACGCTGTCGCGGAGCAAACATTGGACTGTAGGAGCTCACCGAGGTTACGAGGCCAGCGATGGCGGTGTGTCAGATAAACCGCTATCGCTGGCCTCGTAACCTCGGTGAGCTCCTACAGGATTTGGGTCAACTCTGAAAATTGCAGCTTGTTTGACAGGAGTGAGGAACAACATGGCGAGGCGATTGGCAGCGGTAGTGGCATTGGTCGGCAGTATGTTGCTGGCGGGGTGTGGCGTGGATCTGGGGACTGACCAGAACGGCCAGAAAGTTGCCAGCGAGCGTATCGACAAGCATTGGCTGGTGATCAATTACTGGGCTGAATGGTGCGGCCCGTGCCGGGTTGAAATCCCGGAGCTGAATCACCTGTCGGAAGAGCTCAAGGACCAGAAGGTGACGGTGCTTGGCGTCAATTTCGACAACTTGCAGGGCGAAGAGCTGAAAACCGCCAGCAACGCGCTGGGCATCAAGTTCACTGTGTTGGCTCAGGACCCGGCTGCGCAATATGACCTGCCGCCGAGTGAAGCCTTGCCGGTGACGTACATCATCGACGACAAGGGCAAGATGCGTGCGCAGTTGCTGGGCGAACAGACCGCCGCCGGTGTGACGGCGAAGTTGAAGGCGCTACGCGGGGAGGGGTGAAATCTAATAGGCAGGAAAAACCTCTATCGGCTGCACCATCACCTCGCGAACAAGTTCGCTCCTACCGGAAATGGTGCAACCCAGGGTTCAACCCTCTTCCCAGAACCTCAACGGTTTGCCTTGCGCAGGCCACAGGCGCAGTTGGTCGATGGGCGAGATGTCCCAGCGTTGGACTTTGCCAACCGCTTGCAGGAAGCGTTGCTCTTGCTCCATCAGGGCCGGGGCACACATTTTGCGGGTGCTGCCGACGGCACCAAACGTGATGGTCTCGTCCTGCAGGGTATACGACGCAAACCAGTGGTTGCAGCCGGCATTGCCGTAGGCGCGGCCATCGGCGCCCAGGGTCATGGTCAGGTGACTGTTGTCGATCAGCGGACGTTCGCCGATCCATTCCAGCACGTAACTTTGGTCATGCTTGATCGGCAGCGGTTTAGCCGCGCAGCCGACCAGCAAGGCAGCACCGACGAGTGCTGACAGGGCAAACGGTTTCATGCAGCTTTCTCCTGACACTTCTTGCAGAAGTGCTTCTCACCTTCGGATTTCCAGCCCAGCTCGGCAATGCGTGCTGATGCGGCGGGTTTCTGTGCGGCAACGCCAGCCTTGGCGTCAACCATGAACTCGAAGTCCAGCACCACACCGCAGCTGTCGCAATTGACCTTCCACTGATGGATGGCCAGCTCGTCGAACACTGGACCTTTGGCGACTGCAATCCATTGGCCGGGCGGGTTGATCAAGTGGCGGACCTTCTCGACCTGCAGGCGCATGTGCAGGGTTTTGCTGCCTTTGATGGTCACCAGCAGTTCGTCACGGTCGTGAATCGAACCGCCGTTGCCAGTCACTTGATAGCGCCCCGGTGCCAGGGTGCGGCACTCGGTCAGGGTGTGTTGCGGGTTGAGCATGCTGTAGCGAAAATCGTGTTCGGCCATGAGGTCCTCCAAATTGCGCGCATCCTATCACGCAGTTGTGGGATTTCTCTTCCCGCTAGCTTGCCACGAGATTTTGCGGCTGATCGCTGGCCCAGGCATGAATGTTGTCCAGCGTGGTCTGCGCGATAGCACCCAGGGCTTCGTGGGTCAGAAAAGCCTGATGAGCGGTCACGATTACATTGGGAAAGGTCAGCAGGCGGGCAAGCACGTCATCTTGCAACGGGTGATCGGACCGATCCTCGAAAAACAGCAGCGCTTCTTCTTCGTAGACATCCAGCCCCAGATAACCCAACTGACCGCTTTTCAAGGCTTCGCTCAGGGCCGGGGTGTCGACCAGCGCGCCGCGTCCTGTGTTGATCAACATGGCACCGCGCTGCATGGTCGCCAGCGACCGGGCATTGATCAGGTGTCGGGTTTGTGGCGTGAGCGGGCAGTGCAGGCTGATGATCTGTGACTGTTGCAGCAATTCTTCGAGGCTCAGGTAGCGGGCGCCCAAGGCTTCGACGTGTGGATTGGGGAAGGGGTCGTAGGCGAGCAACTCGCACCCGAAACCCGACATGATTTTGGCGAAGGTTGCGCCGATCTGCCCAGTGCCGACGATGCCGACGGTTTTGCCCACCAGATCGAAGCCGGTCAGGCCATGCAGGCTGAAATCGCCGTCGCGGGTGCGGTTGTAGGCGCGATGCAGGCGACGGTTGAGGGCCAGAATCAGCGCAACGGCATGTTCGGCCACGGCATGCGGTGAATAGGCGGGTACCCGCACCACGCTGATCCCCAGTTTCTGCGCGGTTGGCAGGTCGACATGGTTGTAGCCGGCCGAACGCAGAGCAATCAAACGAGTGCCACCGGCGGCCAGACGTTCAAGTACGGGCGCGCTGAGGTCATCATTGATGAACGCGCACACGACTTCGTGGCCGTCCGCGAGTGCGGCTGTTTCCATTGTCAGGCGAGCCGGCTGGAAGTGCAGTTGCAGCGATTCAGGCAGACGCGCGGCAAGAAAGCTGTCGCGGTCGTAAGTCTGGCTGCTGAAGATCAGAGTGCGCATCTACGATTCCTTGTAGTGTTGGAGAGATACCGGATCCTGTAGGCGCTGCCGAAGGCCGAGAAAGCGGTGTGTCAGATATATTGCTTTGCAGCTTCGGCGGCTCCCATCAAAAATAACTAACTGAATTCAAATGCTTTTTCTGTAGGAGTGGTCCCGGTATCCCTGACACCTCGCTGTCGCTAAGCAAACGGATGACCCTGTAGGAGCCAACTTGTTGGCGAGACGTCGGACCCGCATCGTCAGAAATTCCGCTTCGCCAACAAGTTAGCTCCTACAAGGTCCGCGTTTCAAATCCATTATTGGAGTGATGTCTGATAGGAGCGCGCTTGCCCGCGATTGCGCCAGCACAGACGATATATTCATCGACTGACAGACCGAATCGCGGGCAAGCGCGCTCCTACAGTTCTATGTTTGGCGCGAGTGAGCGCGGTGCCATGGATCGTGGGCTCAAACCCTTCGATCAGGCACTCACCCGCGCTTCGTCGGCCAGGCGTTTTATGGCTGATTCGAGTTCGTCCAGAGCATCGTGAACTTGTGGTGCATTTTGCTTGAGTAGCGTTTCGCTGCGTTGACATGCAGCACGTAATTGCGGAACTCCACAGTATCGGGTTGCGCCGTGCAGGCGATGGACGCGTTCGAGCAGGGCTTCCCGGTCATCGCTTTCACGGGCTGAGCGAATCGCTTCACGGTCGCCTTCCAGTGATGCCAGCAACATGGCCAGCATGTCGGCGGCGAGATCGGGTTTGCCAGCGGCCAGTTTCAATCCTTCGCTGTGATCAAGCACATGCATGTCGGCACTGCGGTGAGTGTTTTCGGTTTGACGCTCCGGTGCCTGATTGCGCAGGGCCAGGCCGGTCCACTTGAGCACCACCTGGGCCAGTTGTCGTTCACTGATAGGCTTGGTCAGGTAATCGTCCATGCCGCTCTGCAGCAGCGCGCGCTTTTCATTGGCCATGGCGTGGGCGGTCAGGGCGACGATAGGCAGCGACGAACTCTGGCGTTCGGTCTCCCAGGCGCGGATTGCTTCAGTGGTCTGACGCCCGTCCATGCCGGGCATTTGCACGTCCATGAGCACCAGATCGAACGTCTCGGTCTTCACCGCGTGCAGCGCTGCATAGCCGCTGTCCACCGCAGTCACTTCGGCGCCCATGTCTTCCAGCAGGGTTTGCACCAGCAGCAGGTTGGCCGGGTTGTCGTCCACGCACAGCAGACGTGGCGGACGGCTCGACAACGGTTCGGCGGTATCGCTGCGCTGGGCGACCGGGCTGATCAGCTCGCACAAGGCGCGGCGCAGTTTGCGGGTGCAGGCCGGTTTGGCCTGCAACTGGGTATAGATGTCCGGGACCGCAAGCTGGAACAACGCCTGCTCGGTGGTCGGACACAGCACCAGCACTTTGCAGTCGAGGTTTTCCAGGTCCCAGATGTGCTGGCGCAGGCGCTCGGGCGGCAGCTCGTGAGCGGTGATACCCAATACGGCGAGGCTGATCGCTGCGGGTGTTTGATGCGCCGCGGTGACACCGTTGAGCAGGTTTTCCAGGTTGTTGAACACCAGTGTCTGCAAGCCGCAGTCTTCCAGTTGATGCTCAAGGGCTTGCCGCGCCAGATCGTGATGCTCCATTACCGCGACCCGCAGCCCCTGCAACGGCAGGGCGGGTGCGTCCTCGATATCGTCTCGGGCTTTGGGCAGGCGCAGGCTGATCCAGAACTCCGAACCTTCGCCCGGCTCACTGTCGACGCCAATCTCGCCCCCCATCTGCTCGATCAACCGCTTGGAAATCACCAGGCCCAGACCGGTACCGCCCGGCTGTCGGGACAACGAGTTATCGGCCTGGCTGAAGGCCTGAAACAAGGCGCGCACGTCCTGGCTGGACAAGCCGATCCCAGTGTCCTGCACGCTAATGCGTAACTGGGCGCTGTCTTCGCTTTCGTCCTCGACCATGGCCCTGGCGACGATAGTGCCTTCCCGGGTGAACTTGATCGCGTTGCTGACCAGATTGGTCATGATCTGCTTCAGGCGCAGCGGGTCGCCAAGCAATGACAGTGGCGTGTCGCGGTACACCAGACTGACCAGTTCCAGCTGTTTGGCGTGGGCAGCCGGGGCAAGAATGGTCAGTGTGTCCTGCAGCAGATCACGCAGGTTGAACGGCACATTATCGAGGACCAGTTTGCCGGCCTCGATCTTCGAGAAGTCGAGAATTTCGTTGATGATCCCCAGCAGGCTGTCGGCCGATTTTTCGATGGTGCTCAGGTAATCGTACTGGCGCGGCGTCAGATCGCTTTTCTGCAGTAAATGGGTAAAACCAAGAATGCCATTGAGCGGCGTGCGGATTTCATGGCTCATGTTGGCCAGGAATTCGGATTTGATCCGGCTGGCTTCCAGCGCTTCTTTGCGCGCCAGATCCAGTTCGATGTTCTGGATTTCGATGGTTTCCAGATTCTGCCGGACGTCTTCAGTGGCCTGCTCGATGCTGTGTTGCAATTCTTCCCGAGCGTTTTGTAGCGTTGCGGCCATGCGGTTGATGCCCGAAGCCAGTTCATCCAGTTCCAGACTGCCCAGCGGTGGCAGGCGGGTTTCCAGATTACCGTCCTTGAGTTGGGAAACCGCTTGTTTGATCAGGCTGATAGGGCCGTTGATCGTGCGGCTCATGCGCAGCGCGAGCACTGCGGTCAGGGCCATCCCGCCCAGAATCAGCAGCAGGCTGAAAAACATGCTGCGATAACCGCGCAGCAATGTACCGCTGTGGGTCAGCTCGACTTCGACCCAGCCCAGCAGGCGGTCGGCTTCATTCGGGATGATTTCGCCGGTCAGGTGACGTTCGCGACCGAGCACCGGTAGCAAGTAGCGTGTCGCATCGTTGCCGGTGCGTTGCAGGAGTTTTGTGCTGTTGCCCTCGGGAGGCGAGTTGATCATGCTCGGCCCGGCATGGGCCAGTGGCACCCGGTCTGCGCTGAGAAACGATACGGAACGTACGTCGTTCTCTTCCAGCGTCTCCACTGCGATGCGTTCAAGCAGGGCGCTGTCACCGCGGTCCAGCGCTGGCGCGGCAAGAGGCGCAAGCTCCTCGGCAATCATTTCGCCGCGCTGTAACAATTGCTCCTGCAAGTCGTGCAGCTGCATCCAGGTGAAATATCCCCCCAGCAGCGTCGCCATGAGAATGGCCGGCACGACGGTCAGCAGCAGGACGCGGCCTTTGATACCCAGCTTTTTCAGCACACTTTTTTCTCCAGCGGGCGAGGATGGCCGGTGAGCTACACAGGCTTGTAAGGTGGTGATGGCAGGTTGGTGTCAGGCAGTGTAGCTATTTAACCGGAGACAATCGCCGCATATTACCCCTACTGGGTGAAGGGTGGCTTTGCATCGCTGACTATGCGTTATTCCATTTGGCGATAAGACCCGCACTTTGCGTGATATGGGCTTTAGGAGTTTGCCGTTATGATAGGCGCCCCCGCAGTCTGGATTGCGAATACGCCATGACCCTGCAGTACCCAACCATTGCCGATTGCGTCGGCAACACCCCGCTTGTGCGCTTGCAGCGCATGGCGGGTAATACCAGCAATACGCTCCTGCTGAAACTGGAGGGGAACAACCCTGCCGGTTCGGTCAAGGATCGTCCTGCGCTGTCGATGATTACCCGTGCCGAACTGCGTGGTCAGATTCATCCTGGTGACACCCTGATCGAAGCGACCTCCGGTAACACTGGCATCGCCCTGGCCATGGCCGCCGCGATCAAGGGTTACAAGATGGTCCTGATCATGCCGGACAACTCCAGCGCCGAACGCAAGGCGGCGATGACTGCCTATGGCGCCGAGCTGATTCTGGTCAGCAAGGAAGAGGGCATGGAAGGTGCCCGTGACCTGGCCGAGCGGATGCAGAGCGAAGGTCGCGGCAAGGTGCTTGACCAGTTTGCCAACGGCGATAACCCGCAGGCGCATTACACCAGCACCGGCCCCGAAATCTGGCAGCAGACAGGTGGCACAGTCACCCATTTCGTCAGCTCCATGGGGACCACCGGCACCATCATGGGCGTGTCGCGTTACCTGAAAGAACAGAATCCGAATGTGCAGATCGTCGGACTGCAACCGATGGAAGGCGCAGCGATTCCGGGTATTCGTCGCTGGCCGGAAGAGTACCTGCCACGCATTTATCAGGCTGATCGGGTGGATCGCATCATTGATATGGGCCAGGTCGAGGCCGAAGAGACCATGCGCCGTCTGGCCCGCGAAGAAGGCATCTTCTGCGGTGTGTCCTCGGGCGGTTCGGTCGCGGGCATGTTGCGTCTGTCCCGTGAAGTCGAAAATGCGGTCCTGGTCGCGATCATTTGTGACCGTGGCGACCGTTACTTGTCGACCGGCGTCTATGACGCGCCCAACTGATGGCCAAACATGAAAGAGGCCTGCGCTTCCAGCCAGCAGGCGGTACCCGGGCAAACCAGATCCCGACGGGCAAGAAACAGCGGCTGACCATCGAGCGCCTGGCGAACGATGGGCGCGGCATCGCGTTTTTCGAAGGCAAGACCTGGTTCGTCGCGGGCAGCCTGGCAGGCGAAGCGGTCGAGGCGCGGGTACTCAATGCCCACGGCAAAATCGTTGAAGCACGCACCGAACGTGTGTTCCAGGGCAGCGCGATGCGTCGTCCTGCGCCGTGCGTGCATTTTGGTCGCTGCGGCGGCTGCAGCGTGCAGCATGTGCCCCACGCTGAACAGCTCGCCCTGAAACAGCGCATGCTCGCCGAGCAGTTGCAGCGGGTCGCGGGCGTTGAGCCGGAGCAGTGGGCAGCGCCGCTGACCGGTCCGGAGTTTGCCTACCGCAGGCGCGCCCGGGTCGCGGTACGCTGGGACATCAAGGCGAAACGGCTGGACGTGGGATTTCGTGCCGCCGCCAGCCAGGACATCGTCGCCATCGATGAATGCCCGGTGCTGGTACAGGCTTTGCAACCGATCATGATGCAGCTGCCGGGAATGCTGAAAAGCTTTAGCAAGCCTCAGGTGCTGGGGCATGTCGAATTGTTTTGGGGGACATCGAGCGCGGTACTGGTTCGGCACACTGCGCCACTGGCTGAAACCGATCTCAATAATTTGAAAGCATTTTGCCATACTCATGACGCACAACTATGGTTGCATGGGGACGGTGATCCGCAGCCGGTAGACGCTTCGCAATCCCTGGGCTATCGATTGGAGCCTTGGGATCTGGAGCTGGCGTATCGGCCGGGAGATTTCATTCAGGTTAACGCGGCGGTCAACACCGCGATGATCGAACAGGCGCTGGAGTGGTTGGCACCTCAGGCCGATGAGCGGGTACTGGATCTGTTTTGCGGGCTGGGCAATTTTGCCCTGCCATTGGCGAAAACGGTCAAAGAGGTGGTAGCGGTCGAAGGGGTTGCGACCATGGTCGAGCGTGCTACCCGCAATGCAATGAGTAATGATCTACACAACGTGGCATTTTTTCAGGCGGATCTTTCGCAGCCGCTGGACAAGGCTGAATGGGCAGCGCAAGGCTTTACTGCGGTGCTGTTGGACCCGCCGCGTGACGGTGCTTTTGAGGTGGTGCGCAAGCTGAAGACATTAGGCGCCCGCCGGTTACTTTATGTTTCATGTAATCCGGCAACTTTGGCTCGTGACACTGTCGAATTGCTCAGTCAGGGCTACAGATTAAAACGTGCCGGTATCCTCGATATGTTTCCACAGACGGCACATGTCGAGGCGATGGCGTTATTTGAAGCGAGTAAGTAAGCGGCGGCCCAGGGAATCGAGTCGGCTGCTTACACGGAGTCTCGTTTAATCCGACTGACCCGCGGACACCAGTCCTCGCTTGCCCGGTGAGGAGTGTTCGCTCAAGAAGGTCAGCGACTGTAGGCGCTATTCATCGCGCCGTAGGGAAGGTAAGCAACATGGTACAGGTGAGAGCACACCAGCCGATAAACACAGACGGCAGTATCAATCTCGACGCGTGGCTTGATCATGTGGTCAGCGTCGACCTCATAGTGGACCGACAGGCGCTGAAAGAGGCCTGTGAATTTGTTCGGCAAGCCGAGCAGCAGGACAATGCAGCGAAGAATCTCTGGGCCGAAGGCACGTCCAGTTTCCATACGGGACTGGAAATCGCCGAGATCCTCGCCGACCTCAAGCTGGACCAGGATTCGCTGGTTGCAGCGGTTCTGTACCGGGGCGTGCGCGAAGGCAAGATTCCGTTGCCGGATGTCGAACAGCGTTTCGGCGCAACGGTCGCCCGACTGATTGATGGCGTGCTGCGCATGGCGGCAATCAGCGCCAGCCTCAGTCCGCGCCAGTCGTTGGTATTGGGCACTCAGGTGCAGGTGGAAAACCTGCGCAAGATGCTGGTCGCCATGGTCGACGACGTCCGCGTTGCCTTGATCAAGCTGGCCGAGCGTACGTGCGCGATCCGTGCGGTGAAAAATGCCGACGAAGAAAAGCGCAATCGCGTGGCCCGTGAAGTCTTTGATATTTATGCGCCTTTGGCCCACCGCTTGGGTATCGGCCATATCAAATGGGAGCTGGAGGACTTGTCCTTCCGCTACCTGGAACCTGAGCAATACAAGCAGATCGCCAAGTTGTTGCATGAACGTCGCCTTGATCGCGAACGTTTCATCAGCGATGTGATGTCGCAACTGGACAACGAACTGCTGGCCACCGGCGTCAAAGCCGATATCAGTGGCCGGGCCAAACACATCTATTCCATCTGGCGCAAAATGCAGCGCAAGGGTCTGGATTTCAGCCAGATCTACGACGTTCGCGCCGTGCGGGTGCTGGTTCCGGAAATGCGCGACTGCTACACCGCGCTGGGTATCGTGCACACCTTGTGGCGGCACATTCCCAAGGAGTTTGACGACTACATCGCCAACCCCAAGGAAAACGGCTATCGCTCGCTGCACACCGCGGTCATCGGGCCGGAAGGCAAGGTGCTGGAAGTCCAGATCCGTACCCATGCGATGCACGAAGAAGCCGAACTGGGGGTTTGTGCGCACTGGCGTTACAAAGGCACCGACGTCAAATCCGGCTCCAATCATTACGAAGAGAAAATCTCCTGGCTGCGTCAGGTGCTGGAATGGCACGAAGAACTGGGCGATATCGGTGGGCTGGCTGAACAGCTGCGCGTCGACATCGAGCCGGATCGCGTCTACGTCTTCACGCCGGACGGCCACGCCATTGACTTGCCCAAGGGGGCTACGCCGCTGGACTTCGCTTATCGGGTGCACACCGAAATCGGCCATAACTGCCGGGGCGCGAAGATCAATGGCCGGATCGTACCGCTCAACTACAGCCTGCAGACTGGTGAGCAGGTCGAGATCATCACCAGTAAGCAGGGGACGCCGAGCCGTGACTGGCTGAACTCCAACCTGGGTTACATCACCACCTCCCGGGCGCGGGCGAAGATCGTTCACTGGTTCAAATTGCAGGCGCGTGATCAGAACGTTGCTGCGGGTCGAACCTTGCTTGAGCGGGAGCTGGCGCGTCTGGCACTGCCAGCGGTGGACCACGAGCGGTTGGCGGAAAAAGCCAACATGCGCGCCGCCGACGATATGTACGCGGCATTGGGTGCGGGCGATCTGCGTCTGACTCAACTGGTCAATCTGGCGCAACAGCTGGTCGAGCCAGAGCGCGGCAACGAGCAACTGGAACTGATCCCACGCAAAGCCACCGGCTACAAGCCCGGCAAGCGTGGCGATATTCAGATTCAGGGTGTCGGCAACCTGATGACGCAGATGGCGGGTTGCTGCCAGCCGCTGCCGGGCGATGCCATCGTCGGCTATATCACGCAAGGCCGTGGGGTGAGCATTCACCGTCAGGACTGCGCCTCGGTCCTGCAGTTGGGCGGTCGCGAGCCCGAGCGGATCATTCAGGTCAGTTGGGGCCCGGTGCCGGTGCTCACTTATCCGGTGGACATCATCATCCGTGCTTACGACCGTTCCGGTCTGCTGCGTGACGTATCGCAGATCCTGCTCAACGAGCGGATCAACGTGCTGGCGGTCAACACCCGCTCGAACAAAGAGGACAACACGGCGTTGATGTCGCTGACCATCGAGATCCCGGGGCTGGATGCCTTGGGCCGCTTGCTGGGGCGGATCTCGCAATTGCCGAACATTATCGAGACGCGGCGTAACAGAACGCCTTGAGGCGTAGCTGCAAGCTTTAAGCTACAAGCCGCAAGCTGGACGCGGACAACTTGTAGCTTGGGGCTTGTAGCTTAAAGCTGTGACCGAAGGGAACCCCATGTATTCGCTCCAAGACCTGCTCCACCTCATGGCCCGTCTGCGTGACCCGAAATACGGTTGCCCGTGGGACGTGCAGCAGAATTACGCCAGCATCGTGCCGCACACCCTTGAAGAGGCTTACGAAGTGGCCGACGCCATTGAGCGCGGTGACTTCGATGATCTCAAGGGTGAGCTGGGCGATTTGCTTTTTCAGGTGGTGTACTACAGCCAACTGGCCAGGGAAGAAGGGCGGTTCGAGTTTGACGGCGTGATTGATGGCATTACGCGCAAGCTGATCCGTCGTCACCCTCATGTTTTTCCCACTGGCGATTTGTATGCGCCACTGGAAACGCCGCGCTTGAGCGACGAAGAGGTCAAGCAGCGCTGGGAGGAGATCAAGGCTCAGGAACGGGCCGTCAAGGCAAAAGCGCCTGAGCAGTTGTCACTGCTCGACGATGTGCCCGCCGTGTTGCCTGCGTTGTCTCGTGCCGCCAAGTTGCAAAAACGGGCATCACAGGTAGGTTTCGACTGGCCTTCAGCCTTGCCCGTGGTCGACAATGTCCGCGAAGAGCTCGATGAAGTGCTGGAAGCCATGGCTGACAACGACGCTGCGGGCATTGAGGAAGAGGTTGGCGATCTGTTGTTTGCAGCGGTGAATCTGGCCCGGCATCTCAAGGTCGATCCTGAAAATGCCCTGCGCGCTGCCAACCGCAAATTCGAACGCCGCTTCCGATTTATCGAACAGGCATTGCGCGACACCCAGCGTCCCATGGAAGATTGCACCCTTGAAGAAATGGACGCTCTGTGGGGCGAAGCCAAACGTCAGGAAAAGAACGCGCCCAGCTGTGGCTGAGCTCGCTGCATCTGCATAAGTGAGTAGACAATGAGCATTTCCCTTCGCGATCAGTTACTCAAGGCAGGCCTGGTCAACCAGAAGCAGGCCAAACAGGTCAGCAAAGACAAGCAGAAAGAACAGCGTCTGGCCCACAAAGGTCAGATTGAAATTGACGACTCGCAAAAGCGTGCCGCCCATGAAGCCGCGGCCGAGAAGGTCAAGCGCGATCAGGAGCTCAATCGGCAGCAGCAGGAGAAGGTCGAGCAGAAGGCCCGCGCCGCTCAGGTCAAGCAATTGATCGAATCTTCGCGTCTGCCCAAGCTGACCACCGAGGATTACTACAACTTCGTCGACGACAAGAAGGTCAAGCGCCTGTCGGTCAACAACCTGATGCGCAGCAAGCTGAGCAACGGCTCGCTGGCCATCGTCAGTCATGGTGGGGGCTATGAAGTCATTCCCCGTGAGGCGGCGCTGAAGATTCAGGAGCGCGACCCGCGTCGCATCGTGATGTTGAGCGAGCCGACTGAAGAGAAGGCAGACGGCGATGATCCGTACGCGGCTTACAAGATCCCTGATGATCTGATGTGGTAATACCAGCGTCGTGTCAAAACAAAACCCGCCAAGTGCGGGTTTTGTTTTTTAAGCGATTCTGTTTGTCATCCAGCACGTTAGCGATCACTGACTGCGTTGGTTTTCCTGCGCCTCGAGTTCCATCTTGTAGCGCTGCGCATCGGACTCTACGTGAAACATGCCGACCAGTTGATCCTGCTGGTAGACGTCCCAGATTTGAATGCCATCGGCAATGCTTTCATGGGAGATATGGGCGTCATCGCGTTCAGTTACTATTACGGTCATCGTTCAAACTCCTGACTTGGACTGCGGCGATCTGTCGCAGGCCTCAGTTATAGAATTTGTTAGCTGACTACGTAAATAGTTGGTTTTTTTCATGTTCGGTTGCAGAGCACGGCAGGTTGCCGGGAGCCTTTATTTATAAGGGCTACAGCGGGTCTGTCAGGTAAATGAAGATTATTTCATGTGGCGCTCGCAGGTTCAGACTGACGCGTAATCCCGGTAGGAGCGAACTTGTTCGCGAGGGGCTGGTACAGACGATAGATGAGCATCGCCTGCCTAACCGCCTCGCCAACAAGTTGGCTCCTACCGTGGGTGGTGATGTCGAGGACCGCACAAAAAAGCCCCGCACAATGGCGGGGCTCTTGAGTACGGCTTGGCTGCTATCAGCTGCCTTTGACCGCTTTGCCATTCACCGTGCCGTCCAGCAGCATGATGTTGTATTCCTTGCCGTCGGTTTCGACCTGTTGCAGGCGAACCAGCAGGTAGTCCCAGTCCTTGGCGAACCAGAGCACGGTAATACGCTTGCTTTGCGTCGGGTCGCGCACGCGCTCGACCTTGATGGCGTCGATCTGACCGGCCTTGGTGGCGACCTTCTCGGAGCCCAGCACACGGAAATCGTAAGTATCAATCTCGTCACCGTCGACGACTTGATAGGTCATGGTCTTCTTGCCAGCGGCCACATCGTGTTGCAGGGCCAGTTGGTAAGTGGATTTGTCCAGAACACCACGGTTCAGCGGCAGCTTGACGGCGTCGCCGCGATCCGTGCCGGTGATGAACTTGGTGGACCAGTCGAACGCCAGATCAACTTTCTTGGACTTGCCCAGACCACCACGCTCGAAGTTGTAGGTCTGCGGCAGCATGGTGTCCTTGTCGACCTTCAGCGTGCTGACTTCGCTCAGACTGGCGATCATCATGGAAGCCTTGAAATTCAGGGTCCAGACGCCGTTTGGGCCGGAGGTCAGGCTGCGTTCGGCCGTGCCGCTCATGGGCAGCTGTTTCCAGTCGGCGGTGTAGCTGGCGGAGAAGGGTTGCAGGTCTGCGGCCTGGGTGGCAGGCAATGCGAGCAGAGCGAAAGCGAACAGCAAAGCGCGACGCATAATATCTCCTAGGTTCGAATCAAGTGGCCATTGGCGGCGATCAACTGCCCGTCCAATAATGCGCCTTCTGCGGCAAGGCTCAAGCGGCCCTCGGCAAACCAGCGAATAGCCAGTGGGTAGATGTGGTGTTCCTGAACATGAACACGCTGGGCAAGAGTGCTCGGCGTATCGTTGGGCTCCACCGAAATCACTGATTGTACGACCAGTGGTCCACCGTCGAGTTCCTCGGTGACGAAGTGCACGGTACAGCCATGCTCGGCGTCGCCAGCTTCCAGCACCCGTTGGTGGGTGTGCAAGCCTTTATAGAGAGGAAGCAGGGAAGGGTGGATGTTCAGCAGGCGCCCCTGATAATGCCGGACGAAGCCCGCGGTCAGGATGCGCATGAATCCGGCGAGGACAACCAGCTTCGGCTGGTAGGTGTCGATCACTTCGATCAGCGCGGCATCGAATGCCTCGCGACCGTCGTAATCCTTGTGATCGAGGACGCTGGTATCGATACCTGCGTCCCTGGCGCGCTGCAAACCGAAGGCATCGGCGCGGTTGGAAATCACCGCGCGGATACGGGCGGGGTGATCACCGCCCTTGAAGCTGTCGATCATGGCTTGCAGGTTGCCACCGGTGCCGGACAGCAGCACCACTACATCGCAGGTTGCGGGCATCAGTGCGCCTTGAGGTTTTTCAGCTCGACTTGCGCAGCGCCTTCGGCAGCGGTGGCGATCTGGCCGATGACCCAAGGCTGCTCGCCCGCTTCGCGCAGAGCGTTCAGCGCGGTTTCAACGTGCTCCTGAGCGACGCAGATAACCATGCCGACGCCGCAGTTCAGCACGCGGTGCATTTCGTTTTCAGCGACGTTGCCTTGCTGCTGCAGCCAGTCGAATACCGCTGGACGCTGCCAGCTCGCCACGTCGACCACTGCCTGAGCGCCAGCTGGCAGCACGCGCGGGATGTTGTCCAGCAGACCGCCGCCAGTGATGTGGGCCATGGCTTTGACAGCGCCCGTCTCCTTGATCAGCTTGAGCAGAGGTTTGACGTAGATGCGGGTCGGTGCCATCAGCAGTTCGGTCAGCGGCTTGCCGTCCAGCTGGATGGTTTCGATATCGGCACCGGCGACTTCGATGATCTTGCGGATCAGTGAGTAGCCGTTGGAGTGCGGACCGGAAGACGGCAGGGCGAGCAGGGCATCACCGGCAGCGACTTTCGAGCCGTCGATGATCTCGGCCTTCTCCACGACGCCAACGCAGAAGCCTGCCAGGTCGTAGTCTTCGCCTTCGTACATGCCTGGCATTTCGGCAGTCTCGCCGCCTACCAGCGAGCAACCCGCCAGTTCACAGCCAGCGCCGATGCCGGTGACCACGTCAGCAGCGGTGTCGACGTTGAGTTTGCCGGTGGCGTAGTAATCCAGGAAGAACAGCGGCTCTGCGCCGCACACCACCAGGTCGTTGACGCACATGGCGACCAGATCGATGCCGATGGTGTCGTGCTTGTTCAGGTTCAGCGCCAGGCGCAGTTTGGTGCCGACGCCGTCGGTGCCGGAAACCAGCACAGGCTGCTTGTAGCCAGCCGGGATTTCGCAGAGGGCGCCGAAGCCACCCAGGCCGCCCATGACTTCCGGCCGCTTGGTGCGCTTGGCAACGCTCTTGATGCGTTCGACCAATGCTTCACCGGCGTCGATGTCTACACCGGCGTCTTTGTAGCTCAGGGAGGGTTGCTTGCTCATAATCCAGGCCTTTAGGGGGGATTCGGGGGATCGACCGAAACAGCGGGGCCGCTGAAAGCTGTGTCCAGTTTTCGGGCCGCCACCATCGCCAGTCTGCGAAGGCGCGCGATTTTATCAGGCTTGGGCCTTACCGGCCATCCTTAGGCCGACGGGCTGGCGCATTGAAAGCAAAAAAACCTGTGTGTCTGTGGACTGGTTGATTCGATGCCGCCCCTATAAGGTGTAGCCTTCATCTTTGTTGTGAATGTTTAGCTGCTCGCTGCGGTCTCACTCACGCCAGTCATTTCGATGCGGTTCTTTATTGCCGCTTTTCCGTTCGGGAACTGTCCATGCGTCTTTCGAATCTGTTTTTTGCCGGCTGCCTCTCACTATTCAGTCTGCCGGGCTTCGCTGAAACCGTTAACAATCTTTATCAAGTCCGTGAACCCGTCAGTGGCCAGACGCCTGACGAGCGCACGCGTGCCACTCAGGCTGCGCTGGAAACCATGGTCCTGCGCCTGACCGGCGATGCTCGTGCTCCGCAGAGTTCATCGCTGGCCGAGTTGTGCAAGGATCCGCAGCAGATCATCAGTCAATATGGTTATGACGCCGGGCCTCCGGAAACCCTGCTGGTGGATTTCGACCCGGCCAGCACCGACCGTGCGTTGCGTCAGGCCGGTTATTCGCTGTGGGGCAGCAATCGGCCGACTATCCTTGGGTGGTGGCTGAATGATGCAACCGAAGGTTCCAATCTGGTCGGCGACGGTCAGGCTTCTGCTGAACCCCTGCGTCGTGCGGCCCAGCACCGTGCGTTGCCATTGCGGCTGCCGCTGGCGGACCTCGAAGAGCAGGGCGTGGGCACCGCGAAAAATATTGAAGGCACGGATCCCACTGCGTTGAAGCAGGCGTCAGAGCGATACGGCGCAGATGCCTTGCTCGCCGTACATGCCAAGGAAGAGGCCGGACAGTGGCAGGGCAAATGGCGGTTGTGGATGGGTGACAAGCGCGAGCAGGGCACCGCGACTGCTGCCAGCTCCGAGGCCCTGGCCGACGCTGTGTTGTTGGCCGTCAGCGAACGACTGGCGCCGCGTTTTGTGGCCAAACCAGGCGCCTCCAGCGGGCTGCTGATGCAGGTACAAGGCATGAATCTGGAGCGCTACGCGCAACTGATGCAGTTACTCGAACCGTTTGGCGCGCGTCTGAAGCTGGTTGAAGGCGACCGTATCATTTACGAAGTGAACGGCAGTGCCGAGCAACTGCGTTCGCAATTGTCGCTGGCCAAGTTGCAGGAGATTCCGGCAGCCGAAGCTGCTCAGGCGCCGACTGCTCCCGCTGCACCTGAGCAGGCTGCACCGGCACCAGTTGACGCTACAGGAGCGGTTCAGGCTCCCGCGCCGACAATCGTGCCAACAGCAGCACCGCAGATTTACTTCCGCTGGTGACTTATCGCTGCGGCAAGCTGTCGGTTAAGAGAGCGAGACTGGATCTGTATGAGCGAGCGGGCGGCGTTCCGACTTGCACGCGAAGTGATTTGGAATGTTTTTCTGTAGGAGCTGCCGAAGGCTGCGAAGCATTTCTCCTGACAAGCCGCGATCGCAGCCTTCGGCAGCTCCTACAGGTCCTGTGTTTGCCGCGTGACAGCGGTGTGTTATGGATGCGTCTATGGGATCGACCGGGGAATTGTATTGGCAGGCCAACGTAGATTCTCCAACGGGCTTTTTATAGTAGTCGAGGGGCTTTGATGACTGACACACGGCGCTGGTTCTGGATTGGCGGGGTTGTTCTGCTGTTCCTGTTTGTATTCTTGCTGCACGGGATTCTGACTCCGTTTCTGGTGGCGCTGCTGTTGGCTTATATGGGCGACCCGCTGACCGACAAGCTGGAAAAGCTGGGCCTGTCGCGGACGTTAAGCGTGGTGGCCGTGTTTGGTCTGTTTACGCTGATCCTGATGGGCTTGCTGCTGGTGCTGATACCGATGCTCGCCAAGCAGCTGTTCCGTCTGTATGAGCTGGCGCCACAAATACTGGACTGGTTGCAGCACAGCGCTTTGCCGTGGGTGCAGACCAAGTTCGGACTGGCTGACGGCTTCTGGAAGTTCGATAAGGTCAAGGCAGCGATTTCCGAACACATGGGCCAGACCGGCGATATCGTCAGCGCTGTATTGTCCAGGGCGACAGCCTCCAGCCTCGCGCTGATCGGCTGGATCACCAATCTGGTGCTGATCCCTGTGGTGTGTTTCTACCTGCTGCGGGACTGGGACGTGATGATGGCCAAGATTCGTGGCCTATTGCCGCGCCACCGTGAAGAGCAGGTCGTCAAGCTGGCGGGCGAATGTCATGAAGTACTGGGCGCATTCATTCGCGGCCAGTTGCTGGTGATGGTTGGCCTGGGCGTTATCTATGCAGCGGGCTTGATGCTGGTGGGCCTGGAATTGGGTCTGTTGATCGGGGTGATTGCCGGTCTGGCCGCCATCGTGCCTTATATGGGTTTCGTGATCGGTATCGGCGCAGCGCTGGTGGCCGGGCTGTTCCAGTTTGGCGGCGACCTGTACCCGATGCTGGGTATCGCGGCGGTGTTCATGGTCGGTCAGGCGCTTGAAGGCATGGTGCTCACGCCCTTGCTGGTCGGCGATCGGATCGGCCTGCATCCGGTGGCGGTGATCTTCGCGATTCTGGCGGGCGGTGAGTTGTTCGGCTTCACCGGGATCCTGCTGGCTCTACCGGTGGCAGCGGTGATCATGGTCCTGGTTCGTCATGCGCATGACGTCTATAAAGAGTCGGATGTTTACGGCGGGGCGGAAGATCCGGAGTTGTAGGAAGTACTCCCCGGATTTGGGGTTGAAATGCAATCCTATGTGGGAGCGAGGCTTGCCCGCGATAAGGCTGGACGCTATAGACCTGATATCTGTGGCGCCCTTATCGCGGGCAAGCCCTGCTCCCACAAGGGATCGCGATGGCCCGTAAATACCCCGGAATCACGCAAACCTTTGATTTTGCTTATGGTCTGGCGCATTGTGCCCCCAGCGTCACGGGTATAAACTTTGCGCACTTTACACAGAGGCCCCTAACGGTTCATTTGAATCGTTCAGCCAGCATGAAACCTATTCAGCTGCCCCTGGGTGTGCGTCTGCGTGATGACGCCACCTTCATCAATTACTATCCCGGCGCCAATGCTGCGGCACTCGGCTACGTCGAGCGGCTGTGCGAAGCCGAGGCGGGCTGGACCGAAAGCCTCATTTATCTATGGGGCAAGGATGGCGTAGGTCGGACTCACCTGTTGCAGGCCGCGTGCCTGCGTTTCGAGCAGATGGGCGAGCCGGCGGTTTACCTGCCACTGGCTGAAGTGATCGATGAAGGCGTCGAACTGTTCGACAACCTTGAGCAATACGAACTGGTCTGCCTCGACGACCTGCAAGCCATCGTCGGCAAGCCGGAATGGGAAGAAGCACTCTTTCACCTGTTCAATCGATTGCGCGACAGTGGTCGCCGTCTGCTGATTGCAGCGTCGCAGTCCCCCCGCGAGTTACCGGTCAAACTTCCCGACCTCAAATCACGCCTGACCATGGCGCTGGTGTTCCAGATGCGTGGCCTGTCTGACGAAGACAAACTGCGTGCTCTGCAACTGCGGGCATCGCGACGCGGGCTGCATCTGACTGACGAGGTCGGGCATTTCATCCTGACCCGTGGCACTCGCAGCATGAGCGCATTGTTCGATCTGCTGGAAACCCTCGATCAGGCCTCATTGCAGGCCCAGCGCAAGCTGACCATTCCCTTCCTTAAAGAGACGCTTGGGTGGTAGACCCCGCGTTGCTGCTGCAAACCGCCTCGGCGCTGCGTCATGCCCGGCGGATTCTGGTTATTACCGGTGCAGGTTTGTCAGCGGATTCGGGGCTACCGACCTACCGCGGCGTCGGTGGCTTGTATAACGGCGAAACCGACGACGGTATTCCTATCGAAATGGCTCTGTCCGGCCCCATGCTGCGCCGCGATCCTGCGCTTTGCTGGAAGTACATCGCGCAGTTGGGAAGGGCATGCCTGGGAGGCCAGCCCAATGCCGCCCATTACGCCATCGCCGAGCTGCAACGCAAAAAGCCGGAATGCTGGGTGCTGACGCAAAATGTGGATGGCTATCATCGCGCGGCGGGCAGTCCGCCTGAGCGACTGATTGAAATTCATGGGCAGATGGCACCGCTTTTTTGTCAGTCATGCGGTGCAGAGGATGCTGATTTAAGTACGCACCTGGAACGACCTCTTCCACCTCTCTGTTCGTTTTGTGGTGGCGTAATGCGACCATCCGTCGTTTTGTTTCAAGAGATGTTGCCCGAGCAAGCGATGCAAATACTCTATGAAGAGATGGCAAAAGGCTTTGATGCAGTGCTGAGTATTGGCACCACTGCAAGCTTCCCCTATATCCATGAACCCGTAGTAAGAACAAGGGTTTGCGGCGGTTTTACGGCGCTAGTAAATTTGACGCCTACCGATCATAGCGCCCAAATGGACGTGTTTTTGGCCTGTCGAGCGGTACATGTCATGGACGATCTGGTAAGTCACATTTAGTTCGATTGAATTTGCAAATCAGAATGAGAGTGGGCATAGTCGCGGCTTCTTAATACTTATCAGCCACGGTCGTGCCCATGCTAGCTCGCTTCGCACCCCTCGTGCCTCTCGCACTTGTCACCCTGCTTATAGGTTGCGCCGCCAATTCACCGGTCTCGCAACAACAGCAAGTACAGCAGCAAACCGCCAGATCGGACAGCGCTCCCAATGCAAACGTCCGTTCAGATCGTTCGGTTTTGCAGGAAGAACTGGCGACAGAAGCTGAACTGGCGCGTTTCTCCGACAACAAGCCTTATCAGTTGCCAGTTTTGGCTGACAGCATTCTTGAACGTGGTAAATCCCTGATCGGTACCCGTTACCGTTTCGGCGGTACCTCCACCAAGTCCGGTTTTGATTGCAGCGGCTTCATTGGTTATCTGTTCCGTGAAGAGGCGGGCATGAGCCTGCCGCGTTCTTCCCGTGAAATGATCAACATCGATGCTCCGCTGGTTAAGCGCAATGATCTGGAACCAGGTGATCTGCTGTTCTTCAGCACCGCCGGTCGCGGTCGCGTCAGCCACGCGGCTATCTACCTGGGCGACAATCAGTTCATCCACTCCAGCAGCCGTCGCAGTGGCGGTGTCCGTGTAGACAGCCTGGACGATGTGTACTGGAGCAAGACCTTCATCGAAGCCAAGCGTGCTCTGGCGATGGAATCGCCAACTGCGCCCGCTCAGACCACTGCGATGACGGCGACGACGCTCAAGACTCCAGCGGTCAAAAAGCGTAATCACAAATAATTAGCGTCCCGTACAAAGACAGGCTATAAGCCTGTCTTGTGCTTTTCGGGCTCCCGGCAAAGTAAGCCGCATCCACCTCGGGTTGTTGTGTTTATGTCGATTACGCTACGTATTGTGGTCATTTCTCTCGCTGCGTTACTGGGTGCTTGCGCCAGTGCGCCGCCGCCTCAGCCTCGGGTCGTTCAACGCCCGGTAATCGTTGCTCCCGCCGAGAACCCTAATCCTGCCGCCGAAGACGTGTTGTTCCGCGCTCTGGGGCTCGTGGGCACGCCCTATCGCTGGGGCGGCAACACGCCTGATTCAGGTTTCGATTGCAGCGGTCTGATCGGTTTTGTTTATCGTGATGCGGCGGGCATTGCCTTGCCACGTTCAACCCGCGACATGATTGTGATGCGTGCGCCGAGCGTTGGGCGCGAGCAACTGCAGTCTGGTGATCTGGTGTTCTTCGCCACAGGCGGCGGTTCGCAAGTCAGCCATGCAGGCATTTACGTTGGCGAGGGACGCTTTGTACATGCACCTGCTACCGGCGGAACCGTGAAGCTGGATAGCCTCGATAAACCTTATTGGCAGAAGGCTTATCTGGACGCCAAGCGAGTGATCCAGCCTTCGAATCTGGCGCGCAATCAGTAACGCTGCGGGAGCGGCTTATCAAGCCGCGACGAAATGCATTGAAACCGTTAATCCCGCCGCTGCAGCCAGATCAACCAAAGCATCAAGGCTAAACAGATCGACTCTGCCAGCTTTCAGATTAGAGAAGCGCGGTTTGGTAACGCCCAGTCTACTGGCCTTAACCGTGTCGTTCCCCGGCCACTGCCTGATCTGTTCGTTGAGGTCAATCATGAGCTGCGAGCGAGCTTTCAGATGCGCAGCCTCTTGAGCCGTATCCGCCAAAGCGTCCCAGACGCTGGCAAAGGTTTGTTCTTCGGTCACATGCCCTTCCTCACCACATTTTCGATGTGGGCGAGTGTTATCCAGTTCGATACTAAGTTTTAGTAGCCCTTTCGCTATTGGTGTTAGGAAAAATCAGAGAGTTTCGTAGGCAAGTGTGAATGCGCGTCCGTCACAGCATCACGCTGACCTTATCGCGGGCAAGCCCGGCTCCCACATGAATCACATTTCTCTGTGGGAGCCGGGCTTGCCCGCGATTGGGTCACCTCAAGTTCAGAGGCAGGCCCGTTAAGGTTTCACCCCAGCCTGTTGTGCCTTCGCTCCCGTCACCCGCCAGATTTTGTTCCCCACATCATCGGCTACCAGCAATCCACCCTGATGATCATTCACCACGCCAACCGGGCGGCCCTGTGCTTTTTCATCGGCGTTGAGGAAGCCGCTCAGCAGGTCGATCGGCGTACCAGCTGGTTTGCCGTCTTTGAATGGCACGAACAGCACCTTGTATCCACTGTGTGGCTTGCGGTTCCAAGAGCCGTGCTGGCCGATGAACATCCCTTCGTTAAACGGTGCAGGTAAGGTTTTGCCGTCGGCGAAAACCAGGCCCAGCGAGGCCGTGTGCGGACCCACCGCGAAGTCAGGCGCAATGGCTTTGGCAACCAGCTCCGGATTTTGTGGTTTAACCCGCTCATCCACATGCTGGCCGTAATAGCTGTACGGCCAGCCATAAAAGGCTCCGTCCTGAACCGAGGTCACGTAATCGGGCACCAGGTCACTGCCGATTTCGTCACGCTCGTTGACAGCTGTCCACAGCTTGCCCGTGGTCGGCTCCCAGTCCATACCGTTCGGGTTACGCAGACCCGAGGCGAAGATGCGGTGGGTTTTGCTCGCCGGGTCTACTTCCCAGATTGCTGCCCGACCTTCTTCAGCTGCCATTCCGTTTTCCGCCACGTTGCTGTTCGAGCCAACCGTTACGTAAAGCTTGCTGCCGTCTTTGCTGGCGATGACGTTTTTGGTCCAGTGGTGATTCAGCGTACCGCCGGGCAAATCGACGATTTTGGTCGGTTGCGCGGTGATCGCCGTCTGCCCATCTTTATAGGGGAAGCTGATCAGCCGGTCGGTATCGGCCACATAGAGCGTGTTACCCACCATCGTCATGCCAAACGGCGAGTTGAGGTTTTCCAGAAACACGGTGCGGGTTTCTGCCACGCCGTCGTGATCCTTGTCGCGCAACAGGGTAATCCGGTTAGGGCTGGGCACGCCGGCCCCGGCGCGGCCCATGACTTTCTTCATGACCCAGCCACGGACGCCTTGATCGTCATCGGGTTTGGGCGGGGAATTGGTTTCGGCAACCAGCACATCGCCATTGGGCAACACATACAGCCAGCGCGGGTGATCGAGGTTTTCAGCGAAGGCGGCGACCTGGGTGCCCGGGGCCGCAACTGGTTTGCCACCCTGCGGCCAGCCGACGGCCGGGGCGATGTTGACCGTTGGGATCAGGGTTTTGTTGGGCTCCGGCAGCTTCGGAGACGGACCTGTGCCGTCCGTGACTTGCAGGGTAGAGGACTCGCCACAGCCCGCGAGGCCAGCGGCGAGCACGAGCAAGACGGCGTAGTGCGGTTTGAGCGTGAACATGGTGGATCTCCGTAACGGGCAGTGGTGCAGTAAGCGGTAGAGGCCCTCACGCGGTTGAGGTTCAACCCCTGTGTTGATTGACGCTCCCGGGTCAACGCTCTAACCTGCGCGCTTGTTTCAGGTGCTCATCGTCCGCGGACTGATCGAGTGAAACAGGGAAGCCGGTGCGCTCGCTATTTTTCGAGCTATTCCGGCGCTGCCCCCGCAACGGTAAATGAGTGAAAACTGTGCAAACTGCCACTGTGCTCAGGCATGGGAAGGCGCGCAGCCGGGTTCGCCCGCTCATGAGCCCGGAGACCGGCCTGATCCATTCAACAGCATCACGGCGGGCGATGCTCTGCGCATGACCTGTGGTCGTGCTGTCAGTCTTTGCTATGCCCTCCGTCTGCTTTCGCGTGCCCTCAAGCGGAGAGCTGAGATGAACGAATCCCCTGAACGTGACGAACGCCATCTGGCGCGCATGCTGCGCAAGAAAGCCGTCATGGACGAGCGCATTGCCAGCGCCCCTAACGAATGCGGTTTGCTGTTGGTCTTGACCGGCAATGGCAAAGGCAAAAGCAGCTCCGCGTTCGGCATGCTCGCCCGGGCCATGGGCCACGACATCCAGTGCGGCGTCGTGCAGTTCATCAAAGGCAGTCACAGCACGGGCGAAGAGTTCTTCTTTCGGCGTTTCCCGGAGCAGGTCCGTTACTACGTGATGGGCGAAGGCTACACTTGGGAAACCCAGGACCGTCAGCGCGATATCGCCGCGGCCGAAGCCGCCTGGGAAGTGTCTCTGGAAATGCTCCGTGATCCGTCCATTGGCCTGGTGGTGCTGGACGAACTGAACATCGCCCTCAAGCACGGCTATCTGGACATCGAGCGGGTACTCAGCGACTTGCAGGCGCGTCCGCCGATGCAGCACGTGATCGTGACCGGTCGCGGCGCCAAGCCGGAGATGATCGACATGGCCGACACGGTTTCCGATATCACCGTGGTCAAGCACGCCTTCCAGTCTGGTATTCGTGCCCAGAAAGGCATTGAGCTGTGAGCGCACTGTCATGAGCGAGCCGCGTCACTGTCCGGCGGTATTGATCGCCGCGCCCGCTTCGGGTCAGGGTAAAACCACCGTCACCGCCGCATTGGCTCGCCTGCATCGCAATCAGGGCCGCAAGGTTCGCGTGTTCAAGTGTGGGCCGGATTTTCTCGACCCGATGATTCTTGAGCGCGCCAGCGGTGCGCCGGTCTATCAGCTCGACCTGTGGATGGTCGGTGCTGATGAAAGCCGTCGTCTTTTATGGGAAGCCGCGGGTGAGGCTGATCTGATTCTGATTGAAGGCGTGATGGGCTTGTTTGACGGTACGCCGTCCAGCGCTGATCTGGCTCGTCATTTCGGTGTGCCGGTACTGGGCGTGATTGACGGTACGGCCATGGCCCAGACCTTTGGCGCATTGGCCCTGGGGCTGGCGCGCTATCAGCCGGACCTGCCGTTCGCCGGTGTGTTGGCCAACCGCGTCGGCACTGTGCGTCATGCGCAATTGCTGGAAGGCAGCCTGACCGAAGGTTTGCGCTGGTACGGCGCGTTATCTCGGGAAACCGGAATCGAACTGCCAAGCCGTCATCTCGGCTTGGTACAAGCCAGTGAGCTGAATGACCTGGACCTGCGCCTGGACTCAGCGGCTGATGCCCTGGCCAGCACCTGCGAAGTGGCCTTACCACCCGCCGTGACCTTCGCTGCTCCGGAAATTATTCCAGCCGAGCCGCTGCTTGAAGGCGTGCGCATCGCCATCGCTCACGATGAGGCGTTCGCCTTTACCTACGGCGCGAGTCTAGACTTGTTGCGGGCAATGGGCGCCGAACTGGTGTTCTTCTCGCCGATCCGCGACGGCGTTTTGCCCGAGGCGGATAGTCTGTATCTGCCCGGCGGTTACCCCGAACTGCATCACGTTGCATTGAGCCAGAATACGCCGATGCTGACCGCAATCCGCGAACACCATCAAGCGGGCAAACCGTTGCTGGCGGAGTGCGGCGGCATGTTGTATCTGCTGGATGCCTTGACCGATGTCGACGGGTTGCGGGTTGAGCTGGTGGGCTTGCTGGCAGGCGAGGCTGTGATGCAGAAACGTCTGGCGGCCCTGGCGCTACAAAACGTCGCATTGCCCGAAGGCGAACTGCGCGGCCACACTTATCACCATTCATTGACCAGCACCGAGTTGCAGCCAATTGCCCGGGGCTTGAGCCCTAACGGTGGGCGCGGCGCCGAGGCGGTCTATCGCGACGGGCGCATGACGGCGTCCTATGTGCACTTCTATTTCCCTTCCAATCCCCAGGCGATTGCGGCGCTTTTCAAACCATGAGTGATCAAGCGTACAGCGCCGAAGAGCGTGCTGCGGTCTATCGCGCCATTGCCGAGCGCCGTGACATGCGGCATTTCAGCGGTGGCAGCGTAGCGCCCGAGTTGCTGACGCGTCTGCTCGAAGCAGCGCATCAGGCACCCAGCGTGGGCTTGATGCAGCCATGGCGGTTTATCCGCATCACCGACCGGGCGTTGCGCGCGACTATTCAGACGCAGGTTGAAGCTGAACGGATTCGTACCGCCGAAGCGCTGGGCGAGCGCGCCGATGATTTCATGAAACTCAAAGTGGAAGGCATCAACGACTGTGCAGAAGTGCTGGTTGCTGCGCTGATGGATGATCGTGAAAAACACATTTTCGGCCGCCGCACGTTGCCGGAAATGGACCTGGCGTCGCTGTCCTGCGCCATTCAGAACATGTGGCTGGCAGCGCGTGCCGAAGGATTGGGCATGGGCTGGGTCTCGCTGTTTGAACCACAAGCCCTGGCTGACTTGCTGGGCATGCCCGAGGGCGCAAAACCGCTGGCGATTCTGTGCCTGGGGCCGGTGACCGAGTTCTATCCGGTGCCGATGCTGGTCATGGAAGGTTGGGGCAAAGAGCGCCCGGTGGACGAGATGCTGTTTGAAAACCAATGGGGAGTCGGTCAATGAGTGTGGCGCTGTTAAGTGTTGCCGGGGTGGCGCTGGATGCGTTGCTGGGCGAGCCGAAGCGCGCTCATCCATTGGTCGCGTTCGGTCGTTACGCTGACCGGATCGAGCGGCGCTTCAATTCGGCCGGTCGCGGCTGGCGCAGTCATGGCGTCACGGCCTGGTTTATTGCGGTCATCCCGTTGACCCTGCTGGCGACCGCATTGAGCTGGCTGCCTTACATTGGCTGGCTGGTGGAAATCCTTGCGCTGTATTGCGCGCTGGGTTTACGCAGTCTGGGTGAGCACGTTGAGCCGGTGGCGCAGGCGCTGCGCTCGGATGACATTGAAGAAGCGAGGCGTCGCGTCGGCTATCTGGTCAGTCGCCAGACCTCGGAGCTGGACGCCACCGAAGTCGCCCGCGCGGCCACTGAATCGGTGCTGGAGAACGGCAGCGATGCGGTGTTCGCCGCACTGTTCTGGTTTGCCGTTGCCGGTGCGCCCGGCGTGGTCCTGTATCGATTGAGCAACACGCTGGACGCTATGTGGGGTTATCGCAACGAGCGTTTTGAGCGTTTCGGCTGGGCGGCGGCGAGGATTGATGACGTCCTCAACTATATTCCTGCAAGGCTGGTGGCGCTGACGTACGCGTTGCTGGGCAAAACCCGTCTGGCCCTGCGCTGCTGGCGCACCCAAGGCCCGACGTGGGACAGCCCCAACGCCGGGCCGGTCATGGCCGCGGGCGCGGGTGCGCTGGGTGTCGAACTGGGCGGTGCCGCGATCTATCACGGCGAGCTGCATCAGCGTCCGCAGTTGGGTGAGGGTGTGCCCGCTGACGCTAATTCCATTGATCGCGGCTGGCAACTGGTGCAGCGCGGTGTGTGGTTATGGTTGTTGGTGTTGTGCATTGGAGCCGAATTTTATGCTTGAACATGGCGGCCGCCTGCGCAGGGCAGCCAGACAGTACGGCATTGATGAAGCTGACTGGCTGGACTTGTCCACGGGCATTGCACCCTGGGCCTTCCCGATTCCATCGATTCCGGCAGCCGCCTGGCATCGCCTGCCCGAAGCCGATGATGGTCTGGAGCAAGCCGCCTGTGCTTATTACGGCGCAGCGCGCGCTTTACCGGTTGCCGGATCCCAGGCTGCGATTCAGGCCCTGCCGCGTTTGCGCACTGCCGGTAAGGTGGGCGTGTTGTCGCCTTGTTATGCCGAGCACGCTCACGCCTGGCGCAGCGCGGGCTTTTTGGTGCGCGAAGTGCTTGAGCATGAAGTGGATTATTTCCTCGACAGCCTCGACGTACTGGTCGTGGTCAATCCGAATAATCCGACCGGCCTGATGCTCACCCAGGAATGCCTGTTGAAGTGGCACGGGCGACTGGCGGAGCGGGGCGGCTGGCTGGTGGTCGATGAAGCCTTTATGGATAACACGCCGGCTTTGAGCCTTGCGGCCCACACCGGCCTCGCCGGTCTGGTCGTGCTGCGCTCGTTTGGCAAATTCTTCGGGCTTGCCGGTGTGCGGTTGGGATTTGTCCTGGCTGAGCCAAATTTACTCAAATCACTGGCTCAGGAAATCGGCCCCTGGACCGTCAGCGGCCCCACGCGAATTATCGGCGAAGCGTGCCTGAAAGATGTTCAGGGTCACCTTGCGCAACGTGCCCGCACCGATCAGGCCAGCGAGCGTCTTGTGCAGGTACTGACTCGCCACGGGCTAAAGCCGGACGGCGGCTGCGCGCTGTTTCAACGGGTGATCACCCCGCACGCCGAGTCGCTGCACGAGTTCTATGCCCGACGCGGCATTCTGTTGCGCTTGTTCGTCAGCGATAACCCGCTCGAATGCAGTCTGCGCTTCGGCCTGCCGGACACTGAAGCCCACTGGCAGCGTCTTGAGAAGGCGCTGGTCGAGTTCAACCACAGCCTGCCAGGCCAGGAGCAGCCATGACCACTCTGATGGTGCAAGGCACCACGTCCGACGCTGGCAAAAGCACTCTGGTGACGGCGCTGTGCCGCTGGCTGACCCGCCAGGGTGTCGCCGTCGTGCCGTTCAAACCACAGAACATGGCGCTCAACAGCGCGGTCACGGCGGACGGCGGCGAAATCGGCCGTGCTCAGGCGGTGCAGGCCCAGGCTTGCGGGTTGCAGCCGCATACCGACATGAATCCGGTATTGCTCAAGCCCAACAGCGACACCGGCGCGCAAGTGATTATTCATGGTCGCGCCGTTACCACCATGAATGCGGTGGCGTATCACGGCTATAAAGAAATCGCCATGAAAGCGGTACTGGAATCCCACGAGCGGCTGGGCCAGACCTATCCGGTAATCATAGTCGAAGGTGCTGGCTCGCCTGCCGAGATCAATCTGCGCGCCAACGACATCGCCAACATGGGCTTCGCCGAAGCGGTGGATTGCCCGGTGTTGCTGATTGCCGATATCAACCGAGGCGGTGTTTTCGCCCATTTGGTCGGCACGCTGGAATTGCTTTCGCCCAGCGAGCAGGCACGGGTCAAGGGCTTCATCATCAACCGTTTTCGTGGCGACATCGCGCTACTGCAGCCAGGCCTGGACTGGCTCGAAGCACGGACCGGCAAACCTGTGGTTGGCGTGCTGCCTTACGTAATGGACCTGCATCTTGAGGCCGAAGACGGTCTCGATCAGCGCCAGACCGACAAGGTCGAGCAAGTGCTCAACGTGGTGGTGCCGATCCTGCCGAGGATCAGCAACCACACCGATTTCGATCCGCTGCGCCTGCATCCGCAGGTCAATCTGCAATTTGTTGGTCCTGGGCAGACCATTCCCTCAGCTGACCTGATCATCCTGCCCGGCTCGAAAAGCGTGCGCAGCGACATGGCTTATCTGCGAGCCAACGGCTGGGACAGCGCTATTGCCCGACACCTGCGTTATGGCGGCAAGTTGCTGGGGATTTGCGGTGGTTTGCAGATGCTCGGTGAGCAGTTGCATGATCCGCTGGGCCTCGAAGGCGCGCCGGGTTCCAGCGCCGGTCTTGGTTTACTGGCGATGAGCACGGTGCTCGAAGAAGAGAAGCAGCTGCGCAACGTGAAAGGGCGTCTGTCGCTGGAAGGCGTACGGGTCAGTGGCTATGAAATCCATGCTGGCGTGACCACCGGCTCAGCCCTGGAAAATCCGGCCGTGCTACTGGACGATGACCGCTGCGACGGAGCGCAAAGTGCTGACGGCCAGATTTTCGGCACCTACCTGCACGGGCTGTTCGAAACCCCTGAGGCATGCAGCGCACTACTGCGCTGGGCCGGTTTGCAGGACGTGCAGCAAGTGGATTACCACGCACTGCGCGAGCGCGACATCGAGCGGTTGGCGGATCTGGTTGAGAACCATCTGGATGGCACGTTGCTGCGTGAGTTGTGTGGGTTGAAATGACAAAGCACTTGACCTGTAGGAGCGCACGAGCACCGCGAGGCCGCGATAGCGGGGCATCAGACAAACCGTTATCGCTGCCTCGCGCTGCTCGTGAGCTCCTACAGGGGAACGTATTTCGTTTTGATAGAAAGGCGCTCACATGCAGCAACTAATCCTCGGTGGCGCACGCTCCGGCAAGAGTCGACTGGCTGAAAGTCTCGCCACTGGCTCTGGGCTGGAGGTGATTTATATCGCCACCAGCCAACCCGTAGATGGCGAACTGAATCAGCGTGTCGCCCTGCACCGCGAACGTCGGCCTGACACCTGGGGGCTGATTGAAGAACCCATCGAGCTGGCGCGTGTTCTTCAGGACAACGCCAGTGCCGAGCGCTGCTTGCTGGTGGATTGCCTGACGCTGTGGCTGACCAATTTGCTGATGCTTGAAAACACCGAGCGTCTGGCGCAAGAGCGTCAGGCGTTGCTCGACTGCCTGGCGCAATTGCCGGGCGAAATCATTTTTGTCAGTAACGAAACCGGGTTGGGCGTGGTGCCTCTCGGTGAGCTGACTCGTCGTTATGTCGATGAAGCGGGCCTGCTGCATCAAGCTCTGGCTGAGCGTTGCCAGCGCGTGGTGCTGACCGTTGCCGGTTTGCCACTGACCTTGAAAGGATCCGCATTATGAGTAACTCGTGGTGGCTTGAGCCTGCCCAGTCGATCAACGTTCCGGTCCGGGAAGAAGCCCTCGCGCGGCAGCAGCAGTTGACTAAACCCACCGGTTCCCTGGGGCAACTGGAGCGCGTCGCGGTGCAGTTGGCCGGTCTGCAAGGTCGGGTCAAACCCAAAGCCGACGCGGTGTGGATCGCTATTTTTGCCGGTGACCACGGTGTTGTTGCGGAAGGCGTTTCAGCTTATCCGCAGGAAGTCACCGGGCAGATGCTGCACAACTTCGTCACTGGTGGGGCAGCAATCAGCGTGCTTGCTCAGCAGATGTCGGCTCAGCTGGACGTGGTGGACCTGGGCACTGTCAGCCCATTGGATCTGCCGGGCGTACGCCACCTGCGCATCGGTGCCGGAACCGCGAACTTCGCCAAAGCTCCGGCGATGACTCAAGAGCAAGGCCTGTTGGCATTGCAGGCCGGGCGAGACAGTGTGTTGCGGGCCAAGGCGGTGGGTACCGAGCTGTTTGTCGGTGGCGAGATGGGCATCGGCAACACCGCCGCGGCCAGTGCCGTGGCCTGTTCGTTACTTGAGTGCGCCGCGCAATTGCTGGTCGGACCGGGCACCGGTTTGAATGCGGCGGGCATCAGCCACAAGACGGACGTTATCGAGCGAGCATTGAAGCTGCATGCCGAGCAGGCTGGCGATCCTTTGCAGAGCCTGTTTTGCCTGGGCGGCTTTGAAATTGCGGCGCTGGTGGGCGCGTACCTGGCCTGTGCTCAGGAAGGCATTGCCGTGCTGGTGGACGGTTTCATTTGCAGCGTCGCAGCACTGGTCGCGGTACGCCTGAACCCTGCGTGCCGTGACTGGCTGCTGTTTGGTCATCGCGGCGCTGAGCCGGGCCATCGCCATCTGTTGGAGACATTACAAGCCGAGCCGCTTCTGGATCTGGGCATGCGGCTTGGCGAAGGCAGCGGCGCAGCCTTGGCGGTGCCGCTGGTGCGTCTGGCCTGCCAACTGCACAACGGCATGGCGACGTTCGCTGAAGCCGCAGTGGCAGATCGTCCCGCATGATCCTGCATCTGGACATGTTGCGTCACGGTGAAACCGAACTGGGCGGCGGCATGCGTGGCAGCCTGGACGATGCCTTGACCGACACCGGCTGGGCGCAGATGCGTGCCGCGGTGGCTGAAGCCGGTCCATGGGATCGAATCGTCAGTTCTCCATTGCAGCGTTGCGCGCGCTTTGCTGAAGAACTGGCCGAGCGTCTTGCATTGCCATTGAGCCTGGAACCGGGTTTGCAGGAATTGCATTTCGGCGATTGGGAAGGACACAGCGCCGCGCAGTTGATGGAAACCGATGCTGAAGGTCTTGGCCTGTTCTGGAATGATCCTTACGGTTTCACGCCGCCCAATGGCGAGCCCGTGATCGAGTTTTCGACGCGGGTGTTGGCTGCTGTCGAAAAACTGCATCAAGCCTATGCGGGCGAACGCGTGTTGTTGATCAGCCACGGCGGTGTCATGCGCCTGTTGCTGGCAAACGCCCGAGGGTTGCCTCGTGAGCAATTGCTGCAAGTGACGGTGGGGCACGGCGCGTTGTTGGCGATAAGCGTGGCTGATGGCGGGCTCCTGACCGAGCCCCAACCAAAGGTGTAGGAGCTGCCGAGGGCTGCGAATGAGGGTGTGTCAGGCTAATTGCTTTCGCAGCCTTCGGCAGCTCCTACAGAGACAGCATTCCAATTTGAGTTGTGGGTTCGATAGCGAGGAAGCCTGACATGTTGCCGTTCTGGATCGCCCTGCAGTTCCTCAGCAGTTTGCCCGTCACGTTGCCCGGTATGCCCAAGCCCGAGGAGTCAGGGCGTTCGTTGCTGTTTTATCCGCTGGTGGGCGTGCTGTTCGGTGTGGTGTTGTTGGGCTTGAATACGCTGCTCGGCGACGTGCCTGTCATGCTCCATGCTGCATTGCTGCTGACCGCCTGGGTGTTGCTCAGTGGCGGACTGCATCTGGACGGTCTTGCCGACAGCGCCGATGCCTGGCTCGGTGGTTTTGGCGACCGTGAACGCACCTTGACCATCATGAAAGATCCCCGTAGCGGACCCATTGCGGTGGTCACACTGATGCTGGTGCTGTTGCTTAAATTCACTGCGCTGCTGGCGTTGATTGAGGGTCAGAACTCCATAGCGTTGCTGCTGGCACCAGTGCTGGGGCGCAGCGCCATGCTCGGTCTGTTTCTGTGCACGCCTTACGTCAGGGCTGGCGGGTTGGGGCAGGCGCTGGCCGACCATTTGCCGCGCTCGGCGGGTAAACAGGTGCTGCGGGTCTGCGCAGTCGGCTGTGTGCTGGTTGCCGGTGTATCGGGTTTGTATGCTTTGGCGGCTGCGGCCGTCAGTTTCTTCTGGCTGCGCCATTTGATGCTCAAGCGCCTGGGTGGCACCACCGGAGACACGGCGGGTGCATTGCTGGAGTTGCTGGAGGTTACGGTGCTATTGGCGATGGTATTGGCCTGATTCACCAAGGTCATTGTAGGAGCTGCCGAAGGCTGCGATGCATCCTTCCTGACACACCGCTATCGCAGCCTTCGGCAGCTCCTACAGATCCTATGTATGCCGCGAGACAGCGCGGTGTCATGGATAAGAGGCGGCGTCTGCAAGATTCGCATCGACAGCCCGATCAGATTGACACCCCCATCCCCCACCGCGTAGCTTTCACACATTCTGTTACGGGTATATCCACGTAATTTTTCTTGAGCGGGCGAGCGGGAGAACAACAATGACATCCGTCTGGCGTACCAGTGGCTGGATCCTGCTAGGCAGCGCGTTGATTCTGGCACTGTCGCTGGGTACGCGGCATGGCTTTGGTTTGTTCCTCGCTCCCATGAGTGCAGACTTTGGCTGGGGGCGTGAGGTGTTTGCGTTCGCGATCGCCTTTCAGAACCTGATGTGGGGCTTGGCGCAGCCGTTCGCGGGTGCGTTGGCCGACCGCTTCGGCGCAGCGAAAGTGGTGTTCATCGGTGGCGTTCTTTATGCCATCGGCCTGATGCTGATGAGCATGGCTGACACGCCTCTCAGCTTGTCATTGAGCGCTGGCTTATTGATCGGTATTGGCCTGTCAGGCACGTCGTTCTCGGTGATTCTGGGCGTGGTCGGCCGTGCGCTGCCCGCCGAAAAACGCAGCATGGGCATGGGGATCGCCAGTGCCGCAGGGTCTTTCGGTCAATTCGCCATGCTGCCCGGCACGCTGGGTCTGATTGGCTGGCTGGGGTGGTCCAGTGCATTGCTGGTGCTTGGCGTGCTGGTGGCGCTGATTCTGCCGCTGGTAATGATGCTCAGGGACAGCCCGACGCCGCTGGTCGGTGGCGAGCAAACCCTGAGCGAAGCATTGAAGGAAGCCTGTTCGCACTCGGGCTTCTGGCTACTGGCGCTAGGGTTTTTCGTTTGCGGTTTTCAAGTGGTGTTCATCGGCGTGCACTTGCCTGCCTATCTGGTGGATCAGCATTTACCCGCCAAAGTCGGCACCACAGTGCTGGCGCTGATCGGTTTGTTCAACATTTTTGGCACTTATACCGCAGGCTGGCTGGGCGGGCGCATGTCCAAGCCGCGTCTGCTGACCGTGCTCTATTTGCTCCGCGCCGTGGTGATTGTGTTGTTCATCACGCTGCCGCTCAGTGAAACCTCTGCCTATCTGTTTGGCGTGGCCATGGGCTTGCTGTGGCTGTCCACCGTCCCGCTGACCAACGGCACCGTCGCGACCTTGTTCGGCGTGCGTAACCTGTCGATGCTCGGTGGTATCGTGTTCCTGTTCCATCAACTGGGTGCCTTCCTTGGCGGCTGGCTGGGAGGTGTGGTGTATGACCGGACCGGGAATTACGACTTGATCTGGCAAGTGTCGATACTCTTGAGCCTGTTGGCGGCGGGGTTGAACTGGCCGGTGCGTGAACGCCCGGTTGCCCGATTGCAGGCGCAAGCAGCATGAGCAGATGGTGGTTCTGGGGCGCGGGTATGGCTGGCGCTCTGACGCTGGCGCTGATCTGGTGGGCCTGGCAAAACGTCGGGCTCGCCGCTTTACAGTTGGGCATGGGCGCTTGCCTCTAGGCATTTGGTCGGGCGCGGGTTAGTTTGTCCCATAGACAACAATGACTGCGCCGCACGGGCGCTCGGGATGCCTTATGCACATTCGCTGGATTGCTCTGCCGGTTCTCATGTTCGCTTTCGGTGGCACTGCCATGGCCGCTGATTGCCCGGCGCTGTTGCAAGGTGAGTTGCCCAAGTTGCGCGCCAAGGAAAATATCAACCTGTGCGAGCGATTCGCCGGCAAGCCAATGCTGGTGGTCAATACCGCCAGCTTCTGTGGTTTTGCTCCCCAGTTCAAAAGCCTGGAAGCATTGAATCAGCGCTTCAAAGGGGAGGGCCTTGAAGTGCTCGGCGTGCCGTCCAACGACTTCAAACAAGAGTCCAAGGATGGCGAAGAAACCGCCAAGGTTTGCTACGTCAATTACGGCGTGACCTTCACCATGACCGAGCCGCAACCCGTCAGAGGCGACGATGCTACTCACTTGTTCAAAGTGCTGGCCGAGCAGAGCAACGCGCCGCGCTGGAATTTCTACAAATACGTGGTGGATCGTAAAGGCAATGTGGTCGCCAGCTTCTCCAGCATGACCACGCCGGATGACCCGGAGCTGATTGCTGCCGTGGAAAAGGCTATCGCCTCCAAACCTTGATTCAGTCCTAACAAAAAAGCCCCGCAACCATTGCTGATTGCGGGGCTTTTTGTTGACTTGCAAACGGCTGGGTCAGCCGTTTTGGTCGATGGATCAGAAGCGGTAAGTGATCGAGCTACCTACACCGTGAGCGGTGTTGCGGAAATCCGCGTCGTAAGTGCCTTTACGAGCGCTGCTGTCGCGGATCTTCGCTTCGTCTTCGCGCAGATACGAGTAGGCAACGTCGATAGTCAGGTTGTCGTTTGGACTCCAGCCAGCGCCGAAGCTGACTGCTTTGCGGTCACCGGTAGGGATGCGCGGCGAGCGGTTTTCATTATTGGTTGGCGATTGATCCACCGAGAACCCGGTGCGCAAGGTCCACTCTTTGTTGACCTTGTAGGATGCACCGATGGCGTGGGCCCAGGTGTCATGCCAGTTCTGAGGTTCGGAGATGGTGCCAATCGTTGGGACCAGCGGGCCTGGGACGCCGCTGTTTTTTACGTCGATGCTTTCCAGACGACTCCAGCGAGTCCAGGTACTGCCCGCATAAAGTGTCCAGTTTGCGTCAAGCTCATGGGTAACCGAGAAGTCGACGGATTCAGGAGTAGTCAGATCCAGCGAGGCGTCGTACTTCTGGCCGTTGAACGGACCGAAGTTGGGACCAGAGATTTTGGTATCGCCGTCCAGCTTGTACTTAACTTTGGAGTGGTAGGTTGCGCCAATGCGAGTGCTGTCAGTGGCTTGCACCAGGATGCCGACGTTGAAGCCCAGCGCGGTGTCATCACCCTTGACCTTTACCTTGCCGTCATTGACCGGGCCGGTAACCGGGTTGAGCGCGCTGGAGGTCAGCTCACCGTCAATACGGTTGATCGTCGGACCAAAACCGATGGAAACCTTGTCGTTGAATGCGTAGCTGATAGTCGGCTGAAAGGTGACGACTTGAACGTGGCTCTTGTCAGCAAAGTAACGACCGGCAAAGCTGCTTTCGTAGTCAGTGACCAGACCAAATGGAACATAAACCCCCACGCCGAAAGCCCAGTGATCATCGATCGGCTTGACGTAATAGCCCATCGGAACTCCGACGACTGGCACCATATCGCCATCATTGCTGCCGCCAAAAGAGCTGCTGGCGTTATCAATATCGGTCTTGGCGATGATTGCTGCTGCGCCAACGCTGACTTGTTCGCGCTTGAGACGGGACATACCGGCAGGGTTGCCGAATACGGTGCTTGCATCATCGGCAGAAGAGGAACGGCCCGCAAAACCGGTCCCCATACCGCTGATGCTTTGTTCGTTGATGGCAAAACCAGCAGCGAAGAGTTGGGAGGCAGCCAGGCTAACAGTGAGGCCGAGTGTGGTCTTGAGCATTACTTTTTTCATTATTAGAACTCCTTGTTGATCACCGCGCGAAAATTACCAACATTTCTCAGATTGCGCCATAGTCCGAATGGCCTGATCTAGAGCGTTTTTTGTAGGACAATCCGCGAAAAATGTCGCGATCTGTTTTTATCGTGATTTGCTCGAAAGTCATTCAAGCCGGGTGCGAAAGTGGTGTTACACAGCTTTGCCAGGCACTCATGAAATCGCGTAAACGGCCTTGGGGCTGAAATATTTCGCGCCATATTTTGGCCATTACGCGGGGATCTTCGTCGGCGGGCAGGCAAGAACCTTGAGCCTCGACCATCAACCAGGCGATGGCGGTGGAGTAGCGCAGGTTGACGGTCAGTTCCAGGTGCGGCCCTGTGAGAAAAGCATGCTGACTGGCCAGGCCGCGAACCAGGCTGGCCAGTTCAGGGTCGAGCGCCAGATAGTTGTCCCAGAGCTGCCGATGACAGCCTTCGGATATGCTGTACAGGCCATGCCCGCGGCGGCTGTCCAGTGCAGCGCCCAGATCTGATTGACTGGCGGCGACGGCGAGAAGGAACGATTCGGCGCGCGGGCTGTGCCGGTCCAGATACAACAAGGTGGGCCGAATTACGTGGCGGGATAAATCTCTGGCATCGATTCCCATGACATCCTCGGGGAAAAGTGACCGGCGGGCCCGGACGTGTGGCAGCGACAATAGAATCAGGCCCGTCGGAAGCGATCGTGATCGCCTGAGTTGAAGTGTAGTGTCATATTTCGCGTGTAAAGGATTGTTTTCAGGTTAATTCCTGTCAGTCGTCGGTTCTCATATAGCCCTTGGCGATAGAAGGTTTGGGTAATATCGAGGCGAAAAAAAGCCCCGCTTTGAAAGGCGGGGCTTTTTTATTCCTGCGAAAACGAGCGGCGTATCAGGCGATGAGGGCCTGACGAGTACGCTCGATCACGGCCTGCAGCGGCTCTGCGCTGGAGTACTGATCGGGGTACAGACGCTCGGTGTGGCGAGCGATGCCGTGTTCGTTGACCAGGGTGAAGCTGAAGCAGCCTTTGCGAGCGGCCATGATCAGGCAGTTCATTGGGGCAAAAGCGTTGGTCAGTGTATGGATAGCGTGTTGAGTCTGATGATGAGTAGTCATTATTAAGGTGTTTCCTAAAACGACACGGAACATTACCGTGCAAAAATAAACGTTCCAGTAAACGCGGGCGATCCTGATCGGCAGGATATGGCTGGGCGAAGAACCTGTCTGGAACAAAAGCAGCCAGTTGAAGCGCACTTTATCGTATGGCGCTCGGGCTGACCGGTAGGTACTTAGGAGGGCAGGCAACACAACAAGAGCAAAGGTTCGACGCTCTGGGTGCAGATCCTGATCAATTGCAGGCTGGTTCGGTCAGGCCATGGATGATTGCATCACCACTCCCGTCTGCGGGTAGTCGGCATGCAGGCCATGTCTGGAAACCATCGAGGTGGTCGATCCCTTGTTGTCAGCAACTTCCTTACGTTTTGAAGAAAGTTTGCCGGGGGACTTTTTCGACCAAAAAATTGACTTTCAGCTTGGTACTAACGGCGACGATGTTAACGGAGTTGTCAGGTCATTGGAAGGGTGCTGGTGAAAAAACATACAGAGAAGGGCGCCGTTCGTCGCTGGATCCGCTCAAGTTACTGTTCCAGTTGAGATTCGCTTGCAGTTGTGAGCGGTCTAAAGCGCCGTTTTCAGAAAATAATCGCGACCTGAGATTGACTTGTGCACATTGGCGCAAATTGCTGCCACATCACTGTCATATGCGCTTGTAAGGGCTTGATTTAGCGTGGCGAATTATTAAGTCAATGAAAAACATCAAATTTTTTTGCTGGTGAAAAAATCGTCAGTTTGAGCGCAGGCCGCATTCTGTCTGCGTTTGCGGGGCACGAGGGGCGGTTGTCCACTGAGTTATCCACAGCTTCTGTGGATTGTCCCGAGCGCTGGCTCTACGACGCGCCTTTCGCGTTCTGCCCCTTTACCTCTGCGAGAAAAAGTGTAGAGTTGCGCGCCTCCTGATTTGCCCCCGTTGTGTTTATGAAGTCTCGTCCTGATCCATCGCACGAATCTCAAGCTGTAGCCCGCGAACCTGCACGTCTCTCTCTGCGCGTCGCGTTATGGTTGCTGGATAATCCGCGCTTGAATCAAAAGCCCAGCGTCAAACACTTCGCCGGTCGTCTGCTCAAACAACCTGCGCGCAGCGGTGTGGTGGTTGCGCAGAGCCGACTGGGGCAAATGCTCTGCCGGGATTGCGGCAACACCCGCGACCGTCGCATGGGTCATGAACTGTTGCGGCAGGCGGCTCGCGCCGGAGACTGCAGTGCTCAATTCGAATACGGCCGACTGTGCGCTCAAGCGCCTATCAACGAGCCGCAAAAGGCCCGCCACTGGCTGGAACTGGCGTCGGCCAAGGGCTCGCAGGACGCCCGGCATCTACTCGGTCAACTGGACCTCCGTTAAGCGCACACGCAATCCGCTGCTGACGCACACGCTGCATCGCGCATAATGCTGCATGAATCCGGCATCCTGGAGTCCCTATGGCAATGGATTTGAACAGCCTGCTTCTTGGGCTAGGTGCAGCGGCGTTGCCACTATTGGTTTTGGCCTGGCAGCTGCAGCGCAAGCTGACTCAGCAACAAGCGGACACCGCGCTGCTCGACGAGCGACTGAGCACTGCACAAATGGCTCAGGACGGATTGAATGCGCAGCTGGATGCCTGCCGTGATGAGATCAGTGATCTGAGTCAGGCCAACTCCGTCAAGCAAGCTGACCTGGCCGCAACGCGTCGTGAAGTCGAGTTGCTGCGTCATGAGCGCGATAACGCCCAGGCCGCTGCCCAGGACTGGCACCATGAGCGCACTAATAAAGAAGCGGAATTGCGTCGTCTGGATGTGCAATGCGCGGCATTGACTGCCGAGCTTCGCGAACAACAGGAAAATCATCAGCAACGCCTGAACGATCTGCAGAGTTCCCGGGATGAGCTGCGGGCTCAGTTCGCGGAAATGGCCAGCAAGATTTTTGATGAGCGCGAACAGCGTTTTGCAGAGACCAGCCAGCAGCAGCTCGGCCAGTTGCTTGATCCTCTTAAAGAGCGCATTCAGTCTTTCGAAAAACGTGTGGAGGAGAGTTATCAAGCCGAAGCCCGTGAACGTTTTTCTCTGGGCAAAGAATTGGAGCGGCTGCAGCAGCTCAATCTGCGACTTAGCGATGAAGCGACCAATCTGACACGCGCACTCAAAGGGCAGAAAACCCAGGGTAACTGGGGGGAGCTGATTCTTGAGCGTGTGCTTGAGCATGCCGGTCTTGAAAAGGGTCGCGAATATCAGACCCAGGTCAGCCTGAAGGGACCGGACGGCGAGCGCTTTCAGCCTGATGTGCTGATCATGTTGCCCGGCGATAAGCAAGTGGTGGTGGATGCCAAGGTCAGCCTGACGGCCTATCAGCAGTACATCAGTGCCGACGACGATGTGATCGGTCAGACTGCCCTGAAGCAGCATGTGCTTTCGCTGCGTAATCATGTCAAAGGCTTGTCCGGCAAGGATTACAAGCGTCTTGAAGGGCTGCACAGCCTGGATTTCGTTCTGCTGTTTGTGCCGATAGAAGCGGCCTTTTCTGCGGCCCTGCAAGCTGAGCCAAATCTGTTTCAGGAAGCTTTTGATCGCAACATCGTGATCGTCAGTCCGACCACCTTGCTGGCTACCTTGCGGGTTATCGACAGCTTGTGGAAACAGGAGCGTCAAAGCCAGAACGCCCGGGAAATCGCCGAGCGTGCCGGTTGGCTGTATGACAAGTTCGTGTTGTTCATTCAGGATCTGGATGAAGTCGGCAGTCGCCTGCAGCAACTTGACAAGGCTTATAGCGCCGCCCGCAACAAACTGACTGACGGGCGCGGCAACCTGGTAAGCCGCAGTGAACAGCTCAAACTACTCGGCGCCCGGGCCAGCAAGAACCTGCCTGCTGACTTGCTGGAAAAAGCAATGACCGATGATGAGGGGCTGGTGCAGCTGCCGGAGTGATGTGGCGGGTTTGCTCATGGCGGAAGTTGGCGTGACGGAAACCGCGTTATCGTTCATCGCGAGCAAGCTCGGCTCCTACAGATCATCGCGAATCTCCCATCCCACCGTCTGTCGCATAAATACGCGGCATGGACACAAGAAATGTCACATTGAACACATCGTGAAAGATGTTTTTCCGCAAGACTGCGTGAGCAGGCGTAAAGTGTGATTCGGCACTACTATTTATCTGTAACAAGCGGCTTGAGAACCAGCCGTTAAGTATTTCCCTGAAGGGGGGCTATATGGACACTAAATTGCAAGATTGGCTTCATGATCTCGGGGTTGCTCTGGGTTTGATCGAGCGCCCTAAATTGCAACCTGTACCGGTGCGCACCGACGACAAACGGCGCCGTCAGCCTCAGCGTCGGTAGTCAGTACCGCGCCATCCCTCCGGGACGCGACCGCGTCCCGTCGTCGTAGCGTTCAGGTCTTGATTACCTGAAACTACCCGAAAGTGTGTTTTCCGTTGAATAACACAACCCGCTGTCATTTCTGCAAGCTTACAAAGATGTGATCAATCAACGCCATCACTGTTGTGCTTTCGGGGTGCTTCAACGCTTCCTCTTTTTCCCGTTTCTTGACGTTGATTCCAGATTCGTGAAGCTTCTTGAAGAGCTCATCAATGTCTTCTTCGTCAAGAACAAGGTCTTCGAGCGTTCGGCTCTCTCTAATCACTGATTTGTCGACGAGGATCACCCCAAGGGCTCCCTCGACGTACCTTCGCACTTCGTCACGATCCATGATAATCCCCTGTTCTGTCGTTGGAGGATCAGCCCTGACTTCCGTAAAACAAGGGGAGTGTCCATTCGGCTATCCCTTTAAGGCTAGCTCATATTCGCCAATATCCTCGCCATCTGTCGTGTTCACGGGAAATAAAAAAGGATGCCCTGAGGCATCCTTTTTGCGCAGAGATACAGCTCAGCGATGAGCAACGCCCGGTAAAACACAGAGCATTTCATAAAGCAGGTTGGCACCTAATAACGAGGTGTTACCTGTGGTGTCGTAGGGCGGCGAGACTTCCACCAGATCACAACCGATCAGATCCAGACCCTGGCAGCCACGAATGATCTCGATGGCTTGAATCGTGGTCAGCCCGCCGATTTCCGGGGTGCCGGTACCCGGTGCCCAGGCCGGGTCGATGCCATCGATGTCGAAACTCAGATAAACCGGGCCGCCGCCGACTTTCTCCCGCACTTCAGCCATCAAAGGCGCAAGCGACTTGTGCCAGCATTCCTCGGCCTGGACCACGCGGAAACCCTGTTTGCGGCTCCAGTTGAAGTCTTCGGCGGTGTAACCCTGAGCGCGCAGGCCAATCTGCACAACGCGGTCACAGTCCAGCAGACCCTCTTCAACGGCACGGCGGAACGTGGTGCCGTGGGCAATCTTTTCGCCAAACATGTGGTCGTTGACGTCGGCGTGGGCGTCGATATGCACCAGACCGACCTTGCCGTGCTTCTTGTGGATGGCCCGCAGGATGGGCAGGGTGATGGTGTGGTCGCCACCCAGTGTCAGAGGGATCACGTCGTGGCCGAGGATTTCGTCGTAGGCCTCTTCGATGATGCGCACGGCATCCAGAAGATTGAACGTGTTGATGGCAACATCGCCAATGTCTGCGACGGACAGCGAGTCAAACGGCGCAGCGCCAGTGGCCATGTTGTAGGGACGGATCATCACCGATTCGGCGCGGATTTCGCGAGGACCGAAGCGGGTGCCGGCGCGCAGCGAGGTGCCAATATCCAGGGGAACCCCGACAAATGCGGCATCCAGACCTGCTGCGGTTTGCAAATGCGGCAAGCGCATCATGGTGGCGATACCGGCGAAGCGCGGCATTTCGTTGCCGCCCAGTGGCTGGTGAAAAATCTTGTCCACGAGAATGCCTCAGCGTTGGTTTCAATGGGCCGATTTTGCGAAGCATGGGGGCGAGGAACAATCGCTGGAGCGAAATACTTAGTTCAGGAATTTCAGAACTAAAGCGGTTTTGGGCTAAGCTGCGGGTCTCGTAACAGCGCGAAAGCATCGCCCTAACGCTGTCTGTGGGAGCGAATTCATTCGCGAAGGCGTTTTGCCAGACGACACTTTTTCATTGTCTGCAATGGCCCTTTCGCGAATGAATTCGCTCCCACAGGGGTTGTGAGTACATTTTGATTTTCTACCGGACCCCCTCCATGCCCAGCGCTTTACCCGATCTCAAACTCCTGCGGATTTTCGCCAGTGTGGTGCGTCATCAAGGCTTTGCCAGTGCGCAACAGGAGTTGAACCTGTCGACCTCGGCGATCAGTACTTATATGAGCCAACTTGAAGCCGCGCTGGGGATCGTCTTGTGTCATCGAGGCCGGGGCGGTTTCAGCCTGACGAGCAAGGGAGAGCTGTTCCATCAGGAAACTTTGCGCCTGCTCGGCGAGCTTGAAGGCTTCGAGCTCTACGCCGCAGCGCTCAAGGGCGAACTGCGCGGCACCCTGAACCTCGGGGTGCTGGACTCCACCGTCAGCGACCGGGCTTTGCCGTTTGCCGAAGTGATCGGTGCGTACAGCGCGGAACATCCCGCCGTGCATTTGCATCTGTCAGTGATGAGCCCTTATGAGTTGCAGCTGGGCGTGCTGGATAACCGTCTGGATCTGGCCATTGGCTCGTTTTCCACACGCATGAACGGCTTGCTTTATCAGCCGCTGTATCGCGAGCAGCACTGGCTGTATTGCAGTAATCGCCATCCATTGTTTACCGAGCGGCGTATCCCTGAGCCTGTCATCGCCCAGCAACGGATGGTCGGGCGCGGTTATTGGAGCCAGGCAGAGCTGGCCCGGCACGGTTTCAAGCACAGCGCTGCCACCGTGGAAAGTATGGAGGCGCAATTGATTCTGGTGCTGTCGGGCGCTTACATCGGTTATTTGCCTGAGCACTACGCGCAATCCTGGGTGGACTCCGGTCATCTGCGTGTTCTGCTGCCTGCGACGTTTGGCTATCAGGCACCGTTCTCCATGATCGTGCGACGCGGACGTAGCCGTGAGCCGTTGATCCAGACTTTCCGCGACTTGCTCAAAGCGCAACTCAACCCGATCTGAGGAACACCGATGTCCCGCCCGCGCTGCGAACGTTGTCTGCGTCCCGAAAGCCATTGCCTGTGTTCACTGATCCCACAGCTGGACAGCCGCACCCGCGTACTGATCCTGCAGCATCCCAGTGAAGTGAACCATGCGCTGAATACCGCGCGGTTGGCGGCGCTGGGACTGAACAATTCCCAGTGGGTAGTAGGTGAGGTTTTCGAGGATTTGCACGCGTTGCTCCATCCGGCAGGCTATCGACCGTGCCTGTTGTTTCCGGGGGAGGGGGCACAGAATCTGGTGGCGCAACCAGCGGACAGTCTGCCGATTCTGTTGGTGGTTCCGGACGGGACCTGGCGCAAGGCGCGCAAGCTGCTGCATCTGAATCCGGAGCTGGCCGCGTTGCCGCGAGTGACGCTGGCCACGGCCCCTGAATCGCGCTACCGCCTGCGAAAAGCACCGGGGCCGGACGCGCTTTCGACACTGGAAGCGATCACCTGCGCCTTGCAGATTATTGAGGCCCCGCGTTCATTCGCGCCCTTGCTAGTGCCCTTTGAGGCGCTGATCGACCAGCAGATCGCAGCCATGGGCGATGAAACCTACCAGCGTAATCATGTTGAACCGCGCCAGGTCGAGGCTGACTAAAACACTTGTCAGCGTTCTCACTGCGCAACTGTAACTGTGTCGTCAGGCTCGTAGGGCCTAGACTGTCTCCCTGCTTTATATCCGGGACTTTTTCTTCATGCATATTTCTTCTGGCCGCTGGGTCTATGGCCTTTGTCTGGCGCTGGTCACCGCGTTCCTGTGGGGCATTCTGCCGATCAAGCTCAAGCAGGTTCTGCAGGTGATGGACCCGGTCACAGTGACCTGGTTCCGGCTGATGGTATCGGGGATGTTGTTGTTCATCTGGCTGGCCGCGAAACGGCAATTGCCCAGTTTCAAAGCGCTGGGCATGCGCGGTAAAGGCCTCGTGGCGCTGGCAGTCTTCGGTCTGGTCGGCAATTACATCCTGTACCTGCTTGGCCTGCAGATTCTCAGCCCCGGCACCGCGCAATTGATCATTCAGGTGGGGCCGATCCTGCTGCTGATCGGCAGCGTTTTCCTGTTCAAGGAGCGCTTTACCATTGCTCAGGGTTTTGGTCTGGCGGTGTTGCTGGTCGGCTTTACGTTGTTCTTCAATCAGCGGCTCGCAGAGCTGCTGACATCCATGAGCGAATACACCACGGGCGTACTGATTGCCTTCCTGGCGGCGACAGTCTGGACGTTCTATGGCCTGAGCCAGAAGCAACTGTTGACCGTGTGGAATTCGTTCCAGGTGATGATGGTGATCTACCTGTTTTGCGCTTTGGTGATCACACCTTGGGCGCATCCGATGGAAGCATTGCTGCTTAGCCCGGTGCAGGGCTGGCTGTTGCTGGCATGCTGTCTGAATACGCTGGTTGCCTATGGCGCGTTTGCTGAAGCGCTGGCCCATTGGGAAGCATCCCGGGTCAGTGCAACCCTCGCGTTGACGCCGTTAGTGACCTTCGCATCGGTTGCCGTCGCCGCCTGGCTGTGGCCGGATTTCGTCAAGCATGAGGATATCAATGCGTTGGGATATGGCGGGGCAGTGCTGGTAGTAGTGGGTTCGGCCGTGGTAGCGCTAGGGCCGTCTTTGCTGGCTGGCCTGCGCGCTCGCAAAGCCAGGCTGGCGAGTCAGGTTTAGCGTTTACCGAGCTGTTCGGCTTTTTTGAGCCACTGCTGACGTTGCTCCTCAGTCGAAGTCTGCACCGGCGCAAACTCGCTGAGGCGTTTGGTCTTGATGCCACAGAAGGCCAGTACGGTGCGGACCATCTGCCGATGTGCCGGGGCACCATATACCCATCGGAAGTAGCGCGGCGGCGTGTCCATCGTGACCAGCAGTTCCGCCGTGCGACCTCTGAGCAATTCGTTGGCTGCACTCTTGCGGCCATGGCTCTTGAAGGCAAAACCGGGCATCAGCACCCGGTCCAGAAACCCTGTCAGCAGGCTCGGCAAACCACCCCACCAGACCGGATAGACAAACACCAGATGCTCAGCCCAATGGATCTCGCGCTGGGCTTCCAGCAAGTCATGCTCAAGCATCTGACTTTGCTGATAACCGTTATGCAGCACCGGGTCGAAATCCAGTTCGCTCAGTTTCAGCATGCGCACCACATGCCCGCCGCTGCGGGCACCTTGTGCATAGGCTTCGCCCAAGGCATGGCCGAAGCTGGCGCTTTTCGGCGTACCGAAAATCATCAGGATGCGCTTGCCGTCACCTTCGAGACGGGTCGCGCCGTGTCTGGCCTCAACCATTACTGCCAGCCTCGAGCATTTTTTCCGGTCGCACCCAGGCGTCGAACTGTTCATCGGTGAGATAGCCCAGTGCGAGTGCCGCTTCACGCAGGGTAAGACCTTCGCTGTACGCTTTTTTGGCGATTTGTGCGGACTTGTCATAACCGATGTGCGGGTTCAGCGCCGTCACCAGCATCAGGCCACGCTCAAGATGCTCAGCCATTTTCCCGGCATCGGGTTCCATGCCCGCCACGCAATGCTCGTTGAAGTTACGGCAGCCATCACCCAGCAAGCGAATCGACTGAAGCAGGTTATGAATCAGCACGGGCTTGAACACGTTCAATTGCAGGTGGCCCTGGCTGGCGGCGAAACCGATAGTGACGTCGTTACCCATCACCTGACAGGCCAGCATCGACAGCGCTTCGCACTGCGTCGGGTTGACCTTGCCGGGCATGATTGAACTGCCAGGTTCATTGGCAGGGAGCTTCACCTCGGCAAACCCGGCCCGGGGACCGGAGCCCAGCAAGCGCAGGTCGTTGGCGATTTTCATCAGCGTCCCGGCCAGAGTTTTCAGCGCGCCCGACAAGGCCATCAACGGTTCGTGGCCCGCCAGTGCGGCGAATTTGTTAGGTGCGGTCACAAATGGCAGACCGGACAACGCGGCCAGCTCTGCAGCCACTGCTTCAGCGAAACCATGGGGCGCATTCAAACCGGTGCCGACTGCCGTTCCGCCCTGGGCCAGTTCGTAGACCGCGGGGAGGGTGGCGCGAATGGCTTTTTCGGCGTAATCCAGTTGTGCGACATAGGCCGACAGCTCTTGGCCGAACGTGATCGGCGTCGCGTCCATCATGTGCGTGCGCCCGGTTTTCACCAGCTTCATGTGCCGCGCCGACTGTTCGGCCAGGCCCGTGGACAGCTCTGCAATTGCTGGCAACAGCTGTTCTTTGACGGCCTGCGCAGCCGCGATATGCATGGCGGTCGGGAAGCAATCGTTGGAGCTTTGCGAGCGGTTGACGTGGTCGTTGGGATGGACGGGCGTCTTGCCGCCACGTCCCTGACCCGCGAGTTCGTTGGCCCGTCCGGCAATAACTTCGTTGACGTTCATGTTGCTCTGGGTGCCACTGCCGGTCTGCCAGACCACCAGCGGGAATTGCGAGTCCAGCTCGCCCGCGAGCACTTCGTTGGCGGCTTGTTCGATCAGCCGGGCGATGTCTGCAGGCAGGTCACCGTTGCGGTCATTGACCCGGGCGGCGGCCTTCTTGATCAAGGCCAGAGCATGCAGCACCGGCAACGGCATGTGCTCGTCGCCAATGGCGAAATTGATCAGTGAGCGTTGAGTCTGAGCTCCCCAGTAAGCGTCATCGGGAACGTCGATCGGACCAATGCTATCGGTTTCTGTGCGGCTCACTGGACTCACTCCTTAAGTTTGTATGCGCAGTTTAGGCTCCATGATCCTATCTGGGTTCCCCCGATCGTGGTTTTTAACCGCTTGGGCAGTCAGGGGTTGAGCCAAAAGCAGACATGGGCGCAGAATGGTCGGCCCTGAGGTTCTGCCTCGACTGCTAGAAAGGAAACTCGATGACCCGTCTTCGCGCCATCTGTACTGCGGCTGTTCTGGTATGTGCCAGCGGCCAGGTTCTTGCCGATACCGCCAGCCACAACGCCAGCGCTGAAACCTTCTTGAAACTGGCTAACGCCGACAAGCTGGGCACCCCGGTGTACATGCAAGTACAACAGATGTTTGCTCAGCGTTTCGCCGAAACCAAAGCACCAGAGGCTAAAAAAGCCGTTCTCGAAACTTACCAGGCCAAAGCCAACGCTGCTTTGGACCAGGCCATCGGCTGGAACAAGCTGAAGCCGGACATGGTCAAGCTTTACACGGCGAACTTCACTGAAAGTGAGTTGAAGGATCTGGTTGCGTTTTACCAGTCTCCATTGGGCAAGAAGGTTCTGACCAAGATGCCTGAGCTGACTCAGCAGTCCGCTCAATTGACTCAGGGCAAGCTGGAAAGCGCTGTTCCTGTCGTCAACAAGCTGCTGGCTGACATGACGACTGAACTGGAGCCTTCCAAGAAAGCCGCTCCTGCTCCTGCCAAAAAGCCCTGATAAGCGAAGCCTGTCATGACTATGCAAACGCGAATCGAGTCGGCGCTGGCTGTGTTTCAACCATTGCATTTGCAAGTGCTTGATGAGAGCCATATGCATAGCCGTGGCGAGCAGACTCACTACAAGGCTGTGATTGTCAGTGAGCAATTCGAGGGGCTTAACGCTGTCAAGCGGCACCAGAAGGTCTACGGCATTCTGGGCGGCTTGATGGGCGAGTTTCATGCCCTGGCGTTGCACACCTATACGCCGGTCGAGTGGGCGAAAACCGGCGCTGCGCCGGTTTCGCCTGTTTGTGCGGGTGGTGACTGACAGCTGTTTTGTGTACATATCCGATGTCGGGTAATGGCTGATATTGGTTGCGCTTTTACAGCGCGTCACTTTTGAAAAGCCCAAAAGTAACCAAAAGGCTTTTACCCCATCACTCGGCACCTCGCTGTCGCTCGGTGTACCCGCCCGCAGATCTGAAACCGTGGGCCGCCGCAACGGGCCATCCATGGCCCAATGCGGCTAACCCGGCGTCCTGCC
>NZ_JAWHNU010000049.1:0-54794 GCF_032582135.1 Pseudomonas syringae group sp. J309-1
CCTGATGAAAAATCAGAGCGAATATCAACCCAAAGGGTGGGTTATGGCTTGATCACAACCATAGAATCTCCCACAGGTAAACCGCATACCTCCTGTGGGAGCGAATTCATTCGCGAAAGCTGCATCTCTAACGACGAAATTCCCGCGCTGTCACAAATGCCCAATCTTGCACTGCTAGCTTTCCCCTTTACCTTCAACAAGGGGACCCTCCATGACTCAGTTCGACCCGACACGTCGCCGCATCATTCAGGCAGCTGGCGCAGGCTTGCTTTTGCCCGGTCTGGCTCCAGCCGTTATCGCTTCGATTCAGGACCGGCCGAAAATCACCGACGGGGTGCAGTCCGGTGACGTGTTGGGTGATCGGGCGATGGTCTGGAGTCGCAGTGATCGACCGTCGCGCATGGTCGTGGAATGGGACACCCGCAGCATGTTCACCAACCCGCGTCGTGCGGTCTCAGCCCTCGCTGACCAACGCACCGATTTCACCGCGCGAGTCGAGTTGAGCGGTTTGCCGACCGATCAGGCGATTTTCTACCGGGTAATGTTTGAAGATGCGCAATCAGGCGTGACCAGTGAACCCTGGTTCGGCCATCTGCGCAGCGTGCCGCAACAGCGTCGTGACCTCCGGTTTGTCTGGAGTGGCGACACGGTCGGCCAGGGCTTCGGCATCAACCCGGACATAGGCGGCATGCGTATCTATGAAGCCATGCGTCTGCGTCTGCCGGATTTCTTTATCCACAGCGGCGACACCATCTATGCGGACGGCCCGGTTCCGGCGCAGATCGTCGCGGAAGACGGGCGCATCTGGCGCAACCTCACCACCGAAGCCAAGAGCAAGGTCGCGGAAACCCTCGACGAGTATCGCGGTGCTTATCGCTATAACCTGATGGATGAGAACCTGCGCCGCTTCAACGCGGAAGTGCCGCAAATCTGGCAATGGGACGACCACGAAGTGACCAATAACTGGTCGTCGAGCAAACAGCTGGATGATCGCTACAAGGTCAAGGACATCCAGTTGCTGGCTTCCCGTGGCCGACAGGCGTTTCTGGAATATGCGCCCATGCGTTTGCAGGAAGCGGATAACGGCGGGCGCATCTATCGCAAGATGAGTTACGGGCCGATGCTGGATGTGTTCGTGCTGGACATGCGCAGTTATCGGGACGGCAACGATTCAAACCTGGCGGATAAACCGGGGCCTACCACGGCTTTCCTGGGGCGTACGCAGCTGGACTGGCTGAAAAGCGGGCTCAAGAACTCCACCGCACAATGGAAAGTTATCGCAGCCGATATGCCGATTGGTCTGGGCGTACCGGATGGCGAAGTCAGCCCTGGCGTCGCGCGCTGGGAAGCCATCGCCAACGGCCAGGACGGCCCTGCGGCTGGACGCGAGCTGGAGGTCGCCGAGTTGTTGACCTATCTGCGCGCACAGAAAATCCGCGACTGCGTGTGGCTGACCGCCGATGTGCATTACTGCGCGGCGCATCACTACCAACCGGATCGGGCTGTGTTTCAGGACTTCGACCCGTTCTGGGAATTTGTCGCCGGGCCGTTGAACGCTGGCAGCTTTGGCCCCAACGCGCTGGACAAGACCTTCGGCCCTGAACTGGTCTTCCAAAAGGCCCCGCCTGCGCAAAATACCTCTCCATTTGCCGGTTTCCAGTTTTTTGGTGAAGTGAACATCGACGGCCAAAGCTCGGAGATGACCGTGACCTTGCGGGATCTGGACGGGGTGTCGGTGTTCGAGAAGAAACTGGTGCCCGCTCGGGATGCATGAAGGTAAACAGCATCTGGATCTGTAATGAAATCTTCTGTGGGAGCCCGGCTTGCCGGCGATAAGGCCGGGCGCGATCTAAAAGTGAACCGCATCCAGCCTTATCGCCGGCAAGCCTGGCTCCTATCAAACATCACTCCAATAATGGATTTGAAACGCGGACCTTGTAGGAGCTAACTTGTTGGCGAAGCGGAATTTCTGACGATGCGGGTCCGACGTCTCGCCAACAAGTTGGCTCCTACAGGTCACCCGTTTGCTGCGCGACAGCGTGGTGCCTGGGACACCGGGGCGACTCCCACAGGATTTGTGTCGCACATCGACTTTTGGGCAGGCACACAATCACCGTGTTTGGGTTTTGTCCGGAGCCCAGCCAGAAATTCCCTGTAACGTTCTCGTCTATGCTGGCTTATCATTAGCCACCTAACGACGGGGCAGGGTTCGACGATGCTGGACATTTTCTATCAGACCCTGGCCATCACCGCGCCGGTTTTCGCCATGCTGTTCCTGGGTGTGCTGCTCAAGCGCATCAACTGGATTGACGACAATTTCATCATGACTGCGTCGAGTCTGGTGTTTAACGTGACGATGCCCGCGCTGTTGTTTCTCGGCATTATCCACGCTGATCTGCGTGAAGCGTTGCAGCCCTCGCTGCTGGTCTTTTTCACCATCATCACCCTGGCCGGTTTCGCCTTTGCGTGGACCTGGGCGATCTGGCGCGTGCCGCTGGCAGACCGTGGCGTTTTTGTTCAGGGCGCTTTTCGTGGTAATAACGGCGTGATCGGCCTGGCGCTGGCCGCCAGCATGTACGGCGATTACGGTATTTCTCTGGGGGCGATTCTCGCCGCCCTGGTCATTCTTTTCTATAACGCGCTCTCGACCATCGTGCTTGCGGTGTACAGCCCGGTGATCAAATCCGATCCGTGGAGCCTGTTCAAAAGCGTGTTGGGCAACCCGCTGATCATCAGCATCATGCTTGCCTCGCCGTTCGCCTACTTCAAGATCGGCCTGCCGCACTGGATCGAGACGTCGGGCAATTACCTCGCGCAGATGACTCTGCCACTGGCGCTGATCTGTATCGGCGGCACGTTATCGCTGAGTTCGCTGCATCAGAGTGGCAAGCTGGCTGTCAGCGCCAGCTTTATGAAGATGGTCACTTTGCCGGTGCTGTCTACGCTGGCAGCCTGGCTGTGTGGGTTCCGCGGTCCGGAGCTGGGGATTCTGTTCCTGTACTTCGCCAGCCCGACCGCTGCGTCCAGCTATGTCATGGCCCGGGCGGCCAATGGCAATCACGTGCTGGCGGCAGCGATCATCGTGATCACAACGCTGGCGGCCGCAGTGACCACCAATGTCGGGATTTTTATCCTGCAATGGGGCGGCTGGATCTAATGCTGACGTCGCCATGCGCGGATGGTGCTGAAGGTAATCATCACCGCGAACACCGGCAGAACAAATTGCACCATCAGCCGCTCAAGTTTATCGGCGAGCGGCATGCCGGTGGTGAACGACACAATGTGCAGCCCATACGCCAGATACAGCGACAGCAGCATCAGCCCTTCAATCCGGGTGATCCGGTAGCCTGAGTAGAACAGCGGCATGCAAAGCGCCGCTACCCCGAGCATCACCGGTAAGTCAAAATCCAGAGCATTGGGTGAAACAGACAGTGGTGCTGGTGCGATCAACGCGGTGATGCCCAGCACGCCCAACAGATTGAACAGATTGCTACCAATCACGTTGCCCACGGCGATGTCACGCTCGCCACGGAGCGCCGCGATTAACGAAGTGGTCAGGGCGGGCAGGGACGTACTGACTGCGATCACCGTCAAGCCGACCACCCGTTCGGACAAACCAAGGTCTATCGCGATCACCACCGATGCTGCCACCAGCAGATGACTGCCCAGTATGACGCAGGCGATGCCGGTAAACAACGCTCCGAGACGCAGCAGCACCTGGCCGGTTTTGCGCGAATGCTCCGATCCGCTTGACTGGCGATAGGCAAAGCGTTGCCCGGATTGGCGCAAAACGATCAGCAGGTAGGCCAGCAAGCCCAGCAGCAGAATCGCGCCATCGAGCGCGCCCAGCACGCCGTTCCAGGAAAGGGCCAGCACCAGTGCGCTGGCGACAACCATCAACGGGATCTCCAGGCGTACCAACTGCCGGGTAACCCGCAACGGAATGATCAAGGCGCACAGCCCAAGGGTGACCAGTACATTGAAGATGTTGCTGCCCACCACGCTGCCCACGGCGATGTCGGCGCTGGAAGTAAAGGCTGCTTGCAGGCCGACTGCCATCTGCGGCGCGCTGCTGCCCAGTGCGACAAATGTCAGACCGATGAATAAGGGGCGCACGCCGAGGGTGGTTGCCAGGCTCACCGCGGCGCGTACTGAAAGTTCGGCACCGATCAGCAGCAACAGCAGGCCGCATATCCACTGAAGGACATCGGGAAACGGCAGGGATGAGAGTTCGAGAATTCGGGGCGTCCTTAGTCGCTCAGACTTTGTACACGCACAGGCGCGGTGCCACTGCGCAGCATACCGATTTGTTCGGCGGCAGCACGTGACAAATCAATCAATCGACCACGGGTGTGAGGGCCGCGATCATTGATCCGGACGATCACGCTTTTGTCGTTATCCAGGTTGGTGACTCTGACCCGGGTGCCAAAGGGCAACTGGCGATGGGCCGCAGTGAGTCCATTCTGGTCAAAGGGTTCGCCGCTGGCGGTACGCTTGCCGTGATGCCGGGCGCCGTAATAGGAAGCGTTGCCGGTTTCGTTGTAGCCGCGAGGGTCGATGATCTGATCCTGGCTGGCGCAGCCAACCAGAAAGGTGAGCAGAGCTGTGGTGCCGAGAAGGCGCAGCATGGGATTGATCCTTCTACTACATTGGATGCGCTCTACCCTGTAGGAGCCAACTTGTTGGCGAAGCGATGTTCCTGATTAGGCAGGTTCGACGTCTCGCCAACAAGTTGGCTCCTACAGGGGGAGCGGGGCTATCAACCTTCCAGCTTTTTCTTCAGCAGTTCATTGACCTGCTGCGGGTTGGCCTTGCCTTTCGAGACTTTCATGGCCTGACCGACGAAGAAGCCAAACATCTTGCCGCGTTTGGCTTCATCAGCAGCGCGGTACTGTTCGACCTGTTCGGCGTTGGCTGCGAGCATCTCGTCGAGCATTGACTCGATGGCACCGCTGTCAGTCACTTGCTTCAAGCCGCGTTTTTCGATGATCTCATCGGCGCTGCCTTCACCATTGGCCATTGCCTCGAAAACCATTTTCGCGATTTTGCCGGAAATGGTGTTGTCGGTGATGCGCTTGAGCATGCCGCCCAATTGCTCGGCACTGACCGGCGATTCTTCGATTTCCAGGCCTTGCTTGTTCAGCAGGCTGCCCAGCTCTACCATGACCCAGTTGGCGGCCAGTTTCGCGTCGCCGCTGATGCTGACCACTTGCTCGAAGTAGTCCGCCTGCTCGCGGCTGGAGGCCAGCACGCTGGCGTCATAGGCCGACAGGCTGAACTGACTCTGGAAGCGCTCGCGCTTCTGCGGAGGCAACTCCGGGAGCGTGGCGCGGGTTTCTTCGATGAATGAATCTTCGATCACTACTGGAAGCAGGTCTGGATCGGGGAAGTAACGGTAGTCGTTGGCTTCCTCCTTGCTGCGCATGGCGCGGGTTTCGTCTTTGTTCGGGTCGTATAGACGGGTCTGTTGAATGACCTTGCCGCCATCTTCGATCAAGTCGATCTGACGCTGGATTTCGCTATTGATCGCCTTCTCGATGAAGCGGAACGAGTTGACGTTCTTGATCTCGCAGCGTGTACCGAATTCAACCTGGCCCTTGGGACGGATCGACACGTTACAGTCGCAACGCAGCGAGCCTTCCGCCATGTTGCCGTCGCAGATGCCCAGATAACGAACCAGTGCGTGCATGGCTTTAACGTAAGCCACTGCTTCCTTGGCCGAACGCATGTCCGGCTCGGAAACGATTTCCAGCAGCGGAGTGCCAGCGCGGTTCAGGTCGATACCGGTCATGCCGCTGAAGTCTTCGTGCAGGCTTTTGCCGGCGTCTTCTTCAAGGTGGGCGCGGGTGATGCCGACGCGTTTCACGGTGCCGTCTTCAAGGGTGATGTCCAGGTGGCCTTTGCCAACAATCGGCAATTCCATCTGGCTGATCTGATAGCCCTTGGGCAGGTCAGGGTAGAAGTAGTTTTTGCGGGCAAACACGTTGTGCTGGCCGATCTCGGCATCTACCGCCAGACCGAATTTGACAGCCATGCGCACGGCTTCTTTGTTGAGCACCGGCAAAACACCCGGCATGCCCAGATCAACCAGGCTGGCCTGCGTGTTGGGCTCGGAGCCGAACGCGATGGCGCTGCCAGAGAAAATCTTTGATTGGGTCGAAAGCTGGGTGTGAATCTCCAGCCCGATAACGACTTCCCATTGCATTGTGTTTTCTCCTTAGAAGCCGTCAGGCGTGCGCAGATGCCAATCGGTGACTTGCTGATATTGATGGGCAACGTTCAGCAGGCGGCCTTCCTGGAAATACGGGGCGAGCAATTGCACGCCTACCGGCAGCCCGTCGGCAAAGCCCGCAGGCATGGACAAGCCCGGCAGACCCGCGAGGTTGGCGGTGATGGTGTAGAAGTCTTCCAGGTACTCGGCGACCGGATCATTGGTCTTGGCGCCGATTTTCCAGGCCGGGTTAGGCGTGGTCGGGCCGAGGATCACATCGACTTCGGCAAAAGCGCTCATGAAATCGTTCTTGATCAGGCGACGGATTTTTTGCGCCTGCAAGTAGTAGGCGTCGTAATAACCCGCTGAGAGCGCGTAGGCACCCACCAGAATCCGGCGTTGTACTTCCGGGCCAAAGCCTTCGGCGCGGGAGCGCTCGTACAGGTCGGTGAGGTCTTTTGGCTCTTCGCAGCGATGGCCGAAACGCACGCCGTCAAAGCGCGACAGGTTGGACGAAGCCTCTGCCGGAGCGATCACGTAATAGGCCGGGATGCCGTGTTGCAGGTTCGGCAGGCTGATTTCCTTGACCACGGCACCGAGCTTTTTCAGCTCTTCGACGCTGGCCATGACCATATCTGCAATGCGCGGATCGAGACCGGCGCTGAAATACTCCTTTGGAAGACCGATGCGCAGTCCCTGCAGCGAGCCGTTGAGGCTGGCGCTGTAATCTGGAACGGGTTCGTCGATGCTGGTGGAGTCCAGTGGGTCGAAACCGGCCATGCCTTGCAGCAGCAGCGCACAGTCTTCAGCGCTGCGTGCCAACGGACCGGCCTGATCGAGGCTCGACGCATAAGCGATCATGCCCCAGCGTGAAACACGACCGTAGGTCGGTTTCAAGCCGGTCAGGTTGGTCAGTGCGGCCGGTTGGCGAATCGAGCCGCCGGTATCGGTGCCGGTGGCGGCAGGCAGCAGGCGCGCAGCTACTGCAGCAGCCGAACCCCCTGAGGAGCCGCCCGGCACATGGTCAAGATTCCACGGGTTTTTCACCGCGCCGTAGTGGCTGGACTCGTTGGCCGATCCCATGGCGAATTCGTCCATGTTGGTCTTGCCAAGGGTCACGGTGCCCGCTGCGGCCAGCTTGGCAACAACGGTGGCGTCATATGGCGCCTTGAAGTTATCGAGCATCTTCGACGCGCAGCTGGTACGGATACCTTGCGTGCAGAACAGGTCCTTGTGAGCCAGTGGTGCGCCCAGCAATGGATTGTTTTCACCGGCAGCGCGACGTGCGTCAGCGGCCTGCGCCTGAGTGATGGCCAGGTCTTCGGTGAGGGTAATGAAGCTGTTGAGCTGTGGATCGAGCTGCGTGATACGCGCGAGCAGGACACGGGTCAATTCTTCGGAAGAAAACTTTTTATCGGCGAGTCCGCGGGCGATCTCGGCCAGAGTCATTTGATGCATTGAAGGCACATTCCCTTAGTCGATGACTTTTGGAACCAGATAAAGGCCGTCTTGGACCGCTGGTGCGATGGCTTGATAGGTATCCCGACGATTTCGCTCGGTAACCACATCTTCGCGCAGGCGTTGGGAAGCTTCGAGGGGGTGGGCAAGGGGTTCAATACCGGTGGTATCGACCGCTTGCATCTGATCAACCAGCCCAAGAATGCTATTAAGTGCTTCGGTAGTACGTGGGACATCGGCGTCATTCAGGCGAATTCGCGCCAGATGAGCGATCTTTTCCACGTCGGAGCGATCAAGCGCCATGGGGTTCTCCAGTGGAATGCCTACGGATTGGATCCGTGTGGTAGATTGAGGAACACTATCGCATTTCTACGGTCAGAAGGCCGCGAACGTCGAGGGTCGTGCTCGGAAAAACCGCTAATTTAGCATATTGGCTCCTTGCCCAAAATCCCTGTCGTTGTTAGAGTTTGCCGCACTTTTTTACCCACGCGTTCCCTAGGGTCCCTTTCCCATGTTCAAGAAACTGCGTGGCATGTTTTCCAGCGATCTGTCTATCGACCTGGGCACTGCCAACACCCTTATTTACGTGCGTGAGCGCGGCATCGTTCTGAATGAACCATCAGTTGTGGCCATTCGGACCCACGGAAACCAGAAAAGCGTCGTTGCTGTCGGGATGGAAGCCAAGCGCATGCTCGGCCGTACCCCAGGCAACATCGCCGCTATTCGCCCAATGAAAGACGGCGTTATCGCCGACTTCAGCGTTTGCGAAAAAATGCTGCAGTACTTCATCAACAAGGTTCACGAAAACAGCTTTCTGCAGCCAAGCCCTCGGGTGTTGATCTGCGTACCGTGCAAATCCACACAGGTTGAACGACGCGCGATTCGCGAGTCGGCCCTGGGTGCTGGTGCCCGTGAAGTGTTCCTTATCGAAGAGCCAATGGCTGCTGCCATCGGTGCCGGTCTGCCGGTCGAAGAAGCACGCGGTTCGATGGTTGTCGACATCGGTGGTGGTACTACTGAAATCGCTCTGATCTCGCTCAATGGCGTGGTTTATGCCGAATCCGTACGGGTTGGCGGCGACCGCTTCGACGAAGCGATCATCACCTACGTGCGTCGTAACTACGGCAGCCTGATCGGCGAATCCACCGCCGAGCGCATCAAGCAGGAAATCGGTACTGCCTACCCAGGTGGTGAAGTGCGTGAAGTCGACGTGCGTGGCCGTAACCTGGCTGAAGGCGTTCCACGTGCTTTCACCCTGAACTCCAACGAAGTGCTGGAAGCGTTGCAGGAATCTCTGGCAACTATCGTTCAGGCCGTGAAAAGCGCGCTGGAGCAGTCGCCTCCGGAACTGGCATCCGACATCGCCGAGCGCGGTCTGGTGTTGACCGGTGGTGGTGCCTTGCTGCGTGATCTGGACAAATTGCTGGCTCAGGAAACAGGTTTGCCGGTAATCGTTGCCGAAGATCCACTGACCTGCGTAGCGCGTGGTGGTGGCCGTGCGCTGGAAATGATGGATAAGCACACGATGGATCTGCTCTCCAGCGAGTAACTCGCCGGTAGGACCTATCATGCATCCTTATGTGTACAGGTAGCGATTTGGCTACCTGTATGCGTTAGGCTGACGCCAAAATATGGCGTTACTTTTTCTACCTGTTCAAGCCGGTTGCATATCTCATGAATAACAACAGCCGATTGAAATCCTGCTTCGGAGGAGCGGCCTATTAAACCGCTTTTCGCAAAAGGCCCCTCATTGGGCGTGCGCCTGTTGGTGCTGGTCGTTTTATCCGTGGCGCTGATGGTCGTTGATGCGCGGTTCACCGTGCTCAAACCCGTGCGCAGCCAGATGTCGCTGGTACTGATGCAGTCGTACTGGATCGTCGATCTGCCGCAGCGTTTGATACAGGGTGTGGCCAGCCAGTTTGGCAGCCGTACCGAGCTCATCGCTGAAAACGAAAAACTCAAGACTGAAGCCTTGCTCCTTCAAGGGCGCCTGCAAAAGCTCGCGGCCCTGACCGAGCAGAACGTGCGCCTACGCGAGTTGCTCAACTCGTCGGCGCTGGTCAACGAAAAGGTTGAAGTGGCCGAACTGATCGGCATGGATCCCAATCCATTTACCCATCGAATCATTATCAACAAAGGCGAGCGCGACGGCGTTGTCCTGGGTCAGCCAGTGCTCGACGCACGTGGCCTGATGGGGCAAGTGGTCGAGTTGATGCCTTACACCTCGCGTGTACTGCTGCTGACCGACACGACTCACAGCATTCCAGTGCAGGTCAACCGCAACGGGCTTCGTGCGATTGCCAGCGGCACGGGTAACCCGGAACGTCTGGAGCTGCGCCATGTCGCGGACACCGCTGACATCAAGGAAGGCGACCTGCTGGTCAGTTCCGGTCTGGGTCAGCGCTTTCCTGCCGGATATCCGGTGGCAACCGTTAAAGAAGTCATCCATGACTCCGGACAACCGTTTGCTATCGTTCGCGCCGTGCCGACAGCCGCATTGAACCGCAGCCGTTACCTGCTGCTGGTGTTCTCCGACGGTCGCTCGCCGGAAGAGCGCGCCGCCGATGCCGCACGTGCCCAGGAGTCCATCGAGAAAGGTGTTGATCCGGCAGCCGTCCCGGCGACTGTTCCTGTCAATAACGCAGCCGCTCCTGCCGGGACGACACACGCCGCGCCTGCCGCCCACGGTGCTGCTGCTCCGGCTGCTGCTCCGTCCGCCGCGCCAGCTGCAACACCTGCCGCAACGCCGGCCACGCCAGCACCCAAGCCCGCCAGCAAGCCGCCTGTAAAGCCTGCGGCGACCAAGCCACCGGCCACCGCGCCTGCCGCCACTCGGGAGAGAATCGATGGCTAGTCATGCCCCGGAACGTAACGGGTGGGTCGTGTGGTTCACTTTCGTCGTCGGTTTGCTGTTGAGCGTTTCGCCGCTGCCGCAGTTCATGGAAATTTTTCGTCCGCTCTGGCTGGCGCTGCTCGTGACCTTCTGGGCGCTGTATCTGCCCCATAAGGTCGGCATGACCACCGCATGGCTGTTGGGTCTGATGGAGGACGTGTTGTACGGCACACTGCTGGGGCAGAACGCCCTGACGTTGTGTCTGATCACCTTCCTGGTGATGTCCCTGCAGCAGCGTTTGCGCATGTTCCCCATGTGGCAACAGTGTCTGATTCTGTTGGTTATCTATGGGCTGGCCCAGTTGGCCCAGCTCTGGCTCAGCGCTCTGACCGGCAATCGACAGCCGACACTGGCGTTGGTGTTGCCTGCTTTGGTCAGTGCGTTGTTATGGCCTTGGGTCAGCTATGGCCTGCGAGGCTTGAGCAAGCGTTTGAAAATCAACTGACGCAGCATGTAGCCCCGGGTAAGCATCTCTGGCTCGGGGCCGCATCACGATCTTTGACACGGAGATGTCCCAATGCCCCCGCTTTTTCTGGCCTCTGGCTCGCCGCGCCGTCGGGAATTACTGACCCAGATTGGCGTTCGCTTCACGGTGCTCAGCGCACAGATTGACGAAACTCCCCACAGCGAAGAAACCCCGACGGCCTATGTCGAGCGTCTTGCCCGTGGCAAAGCGCAAGCCGGATTGGCGTTGCTGACCGATGATCAGGGCTGCGTGTTGGGGGCTGACACTGCTGTGGTGCTCGACGGTCATATCCTCGGCAAGCCTCGGGATGAAGCGGATGCCCAGAGCATGCTGACGGCGTTGTCGGGGCGTGAACACGAGGTGTTGACGGCGATTGCGCTGGTCAGTCAACAGCGTTGCGAAACCCGCGTCGTCTCCAGTCGGGTGCGTTTTCGGTCGATCTCTACTGCAGAAATCCAGACTTACTGGTCCAGTGGCGAGCCTCAGGACAAGGCAGGCAGCTACGCTATTCAGGGCCTGGCGGCGATTTTCGTCGAGGGTTTGCACGGTAGTTATTCCGCAGTGGTGGGCTTGCCGCTATGCGAAACCGCAGAACTGCTGAGCCGTTTCGGCATACCCTGTTGGCAAGGCCAGGAAGGTGACAAGTCATGAGTGAAGAGATTCTGATCAACATCACGCCAATGGAATCACGCGTGGCAGTGGTGGAAAACGGTGTTCTGCAAGAGGTTCACGTCGAGCGGACCCAGCGTCGCGGCATCGTGGGCAACATTTATAAAGGCAAGGTTGTCAGGGTGTTGCCCGGCATGCAGGCCGCGTTCATTGATATCGGGCTGGACCGTGCAGCGTTCATTCACGCCTCGGAAATCTCCATGCGTGAAGGCTCTGCCGTCGAAACCATCAGCGCGTTGGTGCACGAAGGTCAGAGCCTCGTCGTTCAAGTCACGAAGGATCCGATTGGCAGCAAAGGCGCGCGACTAACGACGCAGCTGTCAATTCCTTCGCGCTATCTGGTGTACATGCCCAAGACGGCGCACGTCGGGATTTCTCTGAAGATCGAGGACGAGGGCGAGCGTGAGCGACTGAAAAAAGTGGTCAGCGATTGCGTTGCCCTCGAAGGCATCAAAGAGGTTGGCGGCTTTATCCTGCGTACTGCGGCCGAAGGTGCCGGGGCTGACGAAATCCTTATGGACATTCGTTATCTGCGCCGCCTCTGGGATCAGATCGGTGAGCAGATCAAGACCGTCAGCCCGCCCAATGTGATCTACGAAGATCTTGGTCTGGCGCTGCGCACGTTGCGTGATCTGGTCAGCCCGCGTATCGAGAAGATCCGCATCGACTCCCGGGAAACCTTCCAGAAAACCACGCAATTCGTGGCTGAGCTGATGCCTGAGATCGCTGACCGCCTGGAGCATTACCCTGGCGAGCGGCCTATCTTCGACCTCTACGGCGTTGAGGATGAGATCCAGAAGGCGCTTGAGCGCAAGGTTCCTCTCAAGTCCGGCGGCTATCTGGTGATCGATCCGGCCGAAGCAATGAGCACCATCGACGTCAACACTGGCGCCTTCGTCGGGCATCGCAACCTCGAAGAAACCATCTTCAAGACCAATCTGGAGGCGGCAACGGCCATTGCCCGTCAACTGCGCCTGCGTAATCTGGGCGGCATCATCATCATCGACTTCATTGACATGGAAGACGGTGAGCACCAGCGTCAGGTCCTGCGTACCCTGGAGAAACAACTGGAGCGCGATCACGCCAAGACCAACATCATCGGGATCACCGAGTTGGGGCTTGTGCAGATGACCCGCAAGCGAACCCGTGAAAGCCTTGAGCAGGTGCTGTGCGAGCCTTGTCATGCTTGCCAGGGGCGCGGCAAGCTGAAGACGCCGGAAACCGTCTGCTACGAGATATTCCGGGAAATTCTGCGTGAGGCCCGTGCCTATCAGGCGGTGGGCTACCGGGTACTGGCCAATCAGCGAGTTGTAGACCGCCTTCTGGACGAAGAGTCGGGTAATGTGGCGGAACTGGAAGCGTTCATCGGCCGCACTATTCGTTTTCAGGTAGAAACCATGTATTCACAGGAACAATACGATGTCGTGCTGCTCTGACAGTGCACCTGATAGATTGAATTGTTAACGGTGCCTCAGGGCCAGCGGCATGCATGCCGTCACAAGCAGAGAACTATGCGTGGTAAATGAGCTAACCCCTGGCAGTATCAGCACCATTAAGTGGGGCCATTTCACGCAAGCCGATTGGCGCGCATACCGTTCCGGAGGCTCGCTGAAATGGGGCGTCTGACACGTTTGGCCTCGCTCCTGACGCGCTGGGGTCTGAGTCTCTGCGCATTGGTTCTGATCCTGGCGGCTCTGTATGTCAGCGTCGGTCGTGAGCTGACGCCACTGGTCGCGGGTTACCGTGTTGAAGTCCAGAGCAAGGCGCAGGCTGCAGTCGGCATGCCCTTGGCTATCGGCAGCCTTGAAGGCAGCTGGCGTGGCTTTTCACCGGTTTTCGTCGCCAACGATGTAATGGTCGGCGAGGGCGCAAACGCTGTGCGTCTTGATGAAGTTCGCGCCGAACCTGATCTCTGGGCCAGCTTGCTGGCATGGGATGTGCGACTTTCCCACGTTGAAGTCAACGGTTTGCAGGTGATCCTCAAGGAGGATCAGGACGGTCATTGGGCGCTGCAAGGTTTGCCGGTCCAGGATGACAAAACGCTTGATCCCGAGCAGATTCTCAACCAGATGCAGGTTGTATCGCGCCTCTCTCTGCTCAACAGTCAGGTCACCCTGCAGCCTTTTGAGCAAGCACCGCTGACCCTGACTTATGTGAACATCAGTCTGGCGACGGGCAGCACCCATCAGCGTCTTGATGCGCGGTTGACACTCCCGGATGGTCAACCACTTGCCCTTAACGTTCGCTCGCGGATTCAGGCCAGCGCGTGGAAGGAGGGTGAAGCCGATATCTACCTGAGCCTGCCACAAAGCGACTGGGCGAAGTGGCTGCCCAAAACCCTGACCCGCGAATGGAAAGTATCGACCCTGAAGGCGGGTGGCGAGTTCTGGCTGAGCTGGGGCAAGGGCACTGTGCAAAGTGCTGTCGCACGCCTCAATGCCCCGACGCTGAAAGCGGCTTATGCCGAGCGAAAATCGTCGAAGATCGACAATCTGGCGCTCAACGCGTGGCTTAAACGAAACGACAGCGGCTTTGAAGTGAACCTTGGCTCTCTGGCCATGGACCTGAACGGCAAGCGCTGGGAAAGCCGCATTCAGCTTGAGCAAAAGATCGCCACCAGCGATCAGGAAGAAACCTGGCATGTTCAGGCTGACCGGCTTGATCTGACTCCGGTGACGCCTCTGTTGAAGTCTCTGGCTCCGTTGCCGGACACCTTCATGCAGGTCGTTGATAACCTGAAAGTGAAGGGTGCACTGCGTAACGCACTGGTGGATTACCGCCCGCAAGCGGTGGGTGACAAGCGCCTGAGCTTCGCCGCCAATCTTGAAAACATCGGGTTTAAGGCTTATCACGGTGCTCCTGGGGCGGGGAATGTCAGCGGCGCGATCAGTGGTGATCTGGGGCAGGGTGAACTGCGCCTCGACAGCGACAACTTCATGCTGCACCTGTATCCAATTTTCAAAAACGAGTGGACCTATCCAAAAGCCAATGCCCGCCTGACCTGGCGTCTGGATGACGAGACTTTCACGCTGATCGCGCCCTACATCAAAGTGCTGGGCGACGAGGGCAAGATCGCTGCGGACTTTCTGATTCGACTGCATCTGGAACATGAGCGGGCGGATGAGGATTACATGGACCTGCGGGTGGGCATGGTCGACGGCGACGGCAGTTATACCAGCAAGTATCTGCCGGCTGTTCTCAGCCCGGACCTGGACAAGTGGCTGCGTACGGCGATCATCGGCGGCAAGGTTGACCAGGGTTTCTTCCAGTACCAGGGGTCGCTAAGCAAGAACGCGGCTGACACCGCCCGGGTCATCAGTCTGTTTTTCAAGGTGCGTGACGCGACGCTGGACTTCGAGCCAGGCTGGCCGCAGCTGACTGGCGTGGACGGCAAGGTGTATGTCGAGAACAGTGGCGTGCGTGTCAAAGCCAGCAAGGGCAAGCTGCTCGATACCGATATCAGCAAGGTACAGGTCAATATTCCCCACACTCCAGCCGGACAACCCAGCCATTTGCTGGTAGACGGCAACTTTTCCGGTCAACTGGCCGATGGCGTGAAGATTTTGCAGGAGGCGCCTATTGGTACTGCCAGTACCTTCGCGGGCTGGCAGGGCACCGGTCCGCTGGATGGCAAGCTGAAGCTGGATATCCCATTGGTCAAAGGGCAGGAGCCGAAAATCGCTGTGGACTTCAGCACCCAGGGCGCACGTTTGAAACTGGCTGACCCGGCGCTGGATCTGACCCAATTGAAAGGCGAGTTTCGCTTTGATAATGCCAAGGGGTTAAGTGGTAAGGGTGTTCAGGCGCAGGCGTTTGATCGCCCTGTCACTGCGGAAATCGCAGCGGAAGGCAAGCCCGGCGCCAATCTTACTCGTGTGGTTGCCAACGGTCAGGTCACGGTAAAACGTCTGACTGAATGGTTGGGCGTTACCCAGCCGTTACCTGTTTCTGGCGATATTCCGTATCAGCTACAACTGACTCTGGGCACAGATAGCTCGTTGCGGATCAACTCCAGCCTGAAAGGCGTAGCGGTGGATCTTCCTGCACCGTTCGGCAAAACGGCTGAAAGCAGCCTGGACAGCGAATTCCGCATGACTCTCCAGGGCGCTGAACGGCGCTTTGGTTTTGCCTACGGCAAGCTGGCCAATCTGGCCTACGCCGCGGCACCGGACAAACTGGGCGACGGGCGTGGCGAGGTGTTTCTCGGTGACGGCGGCGCCATTGTCCCGGACGCCAAAGGCCTGCGTGTCAGAGGCTCACTTTCGGAGCTCGATGTCGCGCCCTGGCAAGCAATGGTTAAACGTTACGCCGGTGATAATCCTGGTAGTAGCGCCAAGCAATTGGTCAATAGCGTCGACCTGCATATTGGCAAGCTGACCGCTATGGGCACGACGCTGGACAACGCCAGTGTTCAGCTCAAACGCAACACTGACAATTGGGCGCTTTCGCTGGATAGCCAGCTTGCCAAGGGTACGGCGACGCTTCCTGACGTGAAGACCGCACCTATTGGCATTGACATGCTTTATGTCCGACTGCCTGCGCCTGATCCAGCCGCAGTAGTTGTAGAGAATGCACCAGACCCACTGGCCGATATCGATCCGAGCCAGATTCCGGCGCTTGATGTGAAGGTCACGCAGCTGTTTCAGGGCGAGCAGTTATTGGGCGCATGGGCCCTCAAGATTCGTCCAACGCCCACAGGTATTCGTCTGTCTGACCTGGACCTGGGTCTCAAGGGCATACGTTTGAAAGGCGAGGGTGGCTGGGAAGGCGCGCCGGGTTCAACCAGCAGTTGGTACCGGGGTAATCTTGAAGGCAAGAACCTCGGGGATATCCTCAAGGCATGGGGGTTTGCCCCGACGGTCACTGCCGAAAAATTCGAATTGAACGCCGATGGTCGTTGGCCCGGATCACCGGCCTGGGTGGCGCTCAAGCGTTTCTCCGGCAGCCTGGATGCCAAGCTTGAAAAAGGCCAGTTTGTCGAGGTGGAAGGCGGAGCACAGGCATTGCGAGTGTTTGGCCTGCTGAACTTCAACTCCATCGGCCGTCGTTTGCGTCTTGATTTCTCCGACTTGCTGGGCAAAGGGTTGAGCTACGATAGGGTCAAAGGCCTGCTGATCGCGAGCGATGGTGTCTATGTCACGCGCACGCCGATTACCCTGACGGGGCCTTCAAGCAATCTGGAGTTGAACGGGACGCTGGACATGGTCAAGGATCGAGTCGATGCCAAGCTGCTGGTGACGCTGCCGGTCACTAATAACCTTCCGATCGCTGCTTTGATTGTCGGTGCGCCCGCTATTGGCGGGGCGTTGTTCCTCGTCGATAAGCTGCTGGGCGATCGTGTCGCACGATTCGCCAGCGTTCAGTACAAGGTCGAAGGCCCCTGGAAAGAGCCGAAGATCACGTTCGACAAGCCGTTTGAAAAACCTCAATAGTTCGTCATGGAGTACAGTGGAAGCTATATGGGGTCCATCGCCCAGACGCCGCGAGACCCTGTAGGAGCTGACGAGCACCGCGAGGCCGCGATGGGGTGTATCAGGTGAACCGCTATCGCGGCCTCGCGGTGCTCTTCAGCTCCTACAGAAAAATGCATTCCAATTCAGAGGTTCGCGCGTTGTTTGAGGAGAGGCCGCCATGTCTTTTGCCGTGATTCAAATGGTTAGCCAGAGCGACGTGCCGGGCAATCTGACTCAGGCCCGGCGACTGCTGGAACAAGCTGCTGCTTCTGGAGCGCGCCTGGCGGTACTGCCGGAAAACTTTGCTGCCATGGGCCGTCGCGATGTCGCGGATATCGGCCGGGCGGAAGCTTTAGGCCAGGGGCCAATCCTGCCATGGTTGAAACTGGCCGCTCGCGACCTCAAGTTATGGATAGTTGCCGGAACCATACCTTTACCGCCGATTGATAATCCTGAAGGCAAGATTACCGCGTGTTCATTGTTGATTGATGAGCATGGCGAGCACGTGGCGCGTTACGACAAGCTGCACTTGTTTGATGTGGACGTGTCAGACAGTCGTGGACGTTATCGGGAGTCCGACGACTATGCTCATGGCAGCAATGTGGTGGTTGCCGACACGCCAGTGGGGCGTCTCGGTTTGACCGTATGCTACGACTTGCGCTTCCCTGAGCTGTACACCGCTCTGCGAAAGGCAGGGGCTGAATTGATTACTGCGCCGTCGGCCTTTACCGCCGTTACCGGCGCAGCGCACTGGGACATTCTGATCCGTGCGCGAGCCATTGAAACCCAGTGCTATCTGCTGGCGGCCGCGCAGGGCGGGGTTCATCCGGGACCTCGGGAAACATACGGGCATGCAGCGATCGTCGACCCATGGGGGCGAGTCCTGGCCGAACAGGCGCAGGGCGAGGCGGTGCTGCTGGCCGAACGGGACAAAGAAGAACAGGCGTCCATCAGGGCGCGGATGCCGGTGTCCAGTCACCGGCGATTTTTTACGCAGGACGCCGTGCGGCCTGTGCAGACCTCGGAGTGAATATGAGCGACTTGTCCTCTGTCAGCGAACACCTTCTGGCACCTGGTGGCTTGAACCTCGACAGCCTTCAATCGGTGTTGGGCGAGCTGGCCGGTCCAGGCATTGATGCCGCTGACCTGTATTTCCAGGGGCAGATTTCTGAGTCCTGGTCGCTGGAAGACGGCATCGTCAAAGAGGGCAGCTTCAACCTCGATCAGGGAGTTGGCGTGCGTGCCCAATCGGGTGAGAAAACCGGTTTTGCCTACAGCAATGCAATCACTCACGAAGCCCTGACCACGGCAGCTCGCGCTGCGCGCTCGATTTCCCGCGCCGGTCAGAATGGCACCGTGCAGGCTTTCACTGCACAGGACGTGGCCCAGTTGTATGCGCCGGATAACCCACTGGAAGTGATGACCCGCGCGGAGAAAGTCGAACTGCTCAAACGGGTTGACGTTGCCACCCGTGCACTGGATACGCGTATTCAGCAGGTCACGGTGAGCATGGCGGGCGTTTGGGAACGTATTCTCGTCGCTTCCACTGATGGCAGTCTGGCGGCCGATGTGCGCCCTCTGGTGCGTTTCAACGTCAGCGTCATCGTCGAGCAGAACGGCCGTCGCGAGCGTGGCGGTCATGGCGGCGGCGGGCGTACCGATTACCGTTATTTCCTCAGCGATGACCGCGCCATGGGTTATGCCCGTGAAGCGTTGCGTCAGGCGTTGGTCAACCTCGAAGCGATTCCTGCCCCGGCGGGCACGCTGCCCGTTGTTCTCGGCTCCGGCTGGTCCGGTGTCTTGCTGCACGAGGCGGTTGGTCACGGCCTGGAAGGCGATTTCAATCGCAAAGGCAGTTCGGCCTACAGTGGCCGTATGGGCGAGATGGTTGCTTCAAAGCTTTGCACCATTGTCGATGACGGCACCCTGGCTGGACGTCGCGGCTCGTTGAGCGTCGATGACGAAGGCACGCCGACTGAATGCACGACCCTGATCGAAAACGGTGTGCTCAAGGGCTACATGCAGGACAAACTCAATGCACGCCTGATGGGCGTAGCGCGTACCGGTAATGGTCGTCGTGAGTCCTATGCGCACCTGCCGATGCCACGCATGACCAATACCTACATGTTGGGTGGGCAGAGCGATCCGCAGGAAATCATTGCTTCGGTCAAGCGCGGTATCTACTGCGCCAACCTGGGTGGCGGTCAGGTAGATATCACCAGCGGCAAGTTCGTTTTCTCCACCAGCGAAGCCTATTTGATCGAAGACGGCAAAATTACTGCCCCGGTCAAAGGTGCGACGTTGATCGGTAACGGCCCGGAAGCCATGAGCAAGGTGTCGATGGTCGGTAACGATCTGTCGCTGGACAGCGGTGTCGGTACCTGCGGCAAGGATGGTCAGTCGGTTCCGGTGGGCGTGGGTCAGCCGACCCTGAAGATCGATGCGATCACGGTAGGCGGCACGGGCGGTTGAGGGTGTGAGGCCGGGGCAGACTGATGAACAGTCCGCCCCATGGTCGAGTGTTAACGCAAACCGCGTTGTTTCTCGTCCAGCTCACGGATGTACTTGAAGATTTTCCGGCTCGACGCAGGCGCCTTGTTATGGGCCAGCTCGTGTTGGGCCTGACGGATCAGCGAACGCAGCTGCTGACGGTCCGCTTCCGGATATTCAGCGACGAACATTTCGAGGAGACCGTCATCACCGGCGATCAGTCGATCACGCCAGCGTTCCAGGCCGTGAAAACGTTCGTTGTATTGGCGAGTGGAGGCATCGAGTTGATCGAGAAGCACCAGAATGGCGTCCAGATCCTGATCGCGCATCAGCTTGCCGATGAACTGAATATGCCGTTTGCGTGCGATATGAGCCGTGTGCTTGGGCGCATCGGCCAAGGCTCTGCGCAGCGGATCGGTCAAAGGCAGCTTGTTCAGCAAATCAGGTTTGAGCGACACAAGACGCTCGCCAAGTTCAACCAGAGCATGCAGCTCGCGTTTGACCTGGGTTTTGCTTTTCTCCCCGTCGAGGGAGTCGTCGTAAGAATCAACCATGGGGGCAGTCCGCAAATAAACGCCGCCATGATAACCAGTCATGGGCCTCTTGTCCGGCCCGCTCGGTATTCGGCTCGTGCCGAAAGCAGAATTTGATGGAGAAAGTCATGAGTGCATCACAAAGCGTCGGCCCACAGGCCTTGCCCGCACTGCAGGAACAAGTCGAGCAAATCATTGCCGAAGCCAGGCGTCAGGGTGCCAGTGCCTGCGAAGTCGCTGTGTCGCTGGAGCAGGGTCTGTCGACCTCGGTTCGTCAGCGCGAAGTGGAAACCGTCGAATTCAATCGTGACCAGGGTTTCGGCATTACCTTGTACGTAGGCCAGCGTAAAGGCTCTGCCAGTACCTCGGCCAGTGGCGCTGATGCAATTCGTGAGACTGTCGCCGCCGCGCTCGCCATCGCTAAACATACTTCTGAAGATGAAGCCTCAGGCCTCGCTGATGCTGCGCTGATGGCCAGGGAGCAGCAGGATTTTGACCTGTTTCACGCTTGGGATATCACCCCCGAACAGGCCATCGAGAAAGCCTTGATCTGCGAAGCAGCAGCTTTTGACGCCGATAGCCGGATCAAGAACGCCGACGGTACAACGCTTAATACCCATCAGGGCTGCCGCGTGTACGGCAATAGCCACGGCTTTATCGGCGGTTATGCCTCGACCCGCCACAGCCTGAGCTGCGTGATGATCGCTGAAGGCGATGGCCAGATGCAGCGCGATTACTGGTATGACGTGAGTCGCCAGGGTGAGTTGCTGGCTGATCCGCAGAGCATCGGTCGCAAAGCTGCCGAGCGGGCAGCCAGCCGCCTGGGCGCGCGTCCAGTGCCGACGTGCGAAGTGCCGGTGTTGTTTTCGGCCGAGCTGGCCGGTGGACTGTTCGGCAGTTTCCTCGGGGCGATTTCTGGCGGCAATCTTTATCGCAAGTCGTCGTTCCTCGAGGGCTCCATCGGTCAGCGACTGTTTCCTGAATGGCTGACCATTGACGAACGGCCGCACTTGATGCGCGCCATGGGCAGTTCGGCGTTCGACGGTGATGGTCTGGCAACGTATGCCAAACCGTTCGTCGAAAATGGCGAGTTGGTTTCTTACATTCTTAGCACCTACTCTGGCCGTAAGCTGGGCTTGCCAAGCACCGCAAACGCGGGCGGCGTGCATAACCTGTTCGTCACCCACGGGACTGAAGACCAGGCAGCGCTGATCCGCCGCATGGGCCGCGGGCTGCTGGTCACCGAGTTGATGGGCAGCGGCCTGAACATGGTGACCGGTGATTATTCCCGCGGCGCGGCCGGTTTCTGGGTCGAGAACGGCGAAATCCAGTTCGCGGTGCAGGAAGTGACCATCGCCGGCAACATGCGTGACATGTTCAAGCAAATCGTTGCCGTTGGCAGTGATCTTGAGTTGCGTAGCAACATTCGCACGGGCTCTGTGTTGATCGAACGGATGACTGTCGCCGGTAGCTGATACAAAAGTTGTCCGCACCCACCTTTGTCTCTGTGGGAGCTGAGCTTGCTCGCGATAAGGCTGGATGCGATCTGAAGTGAACCGTGTCCAGCCTTATCGCGAGCAAGCTCAGCTCCCACAAAAAAACATGCCGTTCCGACGATTATTCTCCTCCCCCTCTAAATCCCTTCACCCTCTACGGTTGTTTTGATTCTCAATATCATTTAATAATGAATATCATTATCTGGATGAGCCGTGGTCATGGGTCCTGTCTTGCACGCACTTCCTGCACACCTGGAAAACTGGCGCGGGATGAGTTTCAGAATTCGTTGTGCCCTTGAGCCTGACGAACCACGGCTGATTGACCACTACCTCGCCGAAGGCCGTTATCTGGCTCGCTTCACCGCTACGCCTCAGCGAATGATCGCTGAAACCTCCTTCCGGCTGCTCATCGACACTGCTCGCGATACGGTTTTGCCCTGGCATTGGCGCTGTCTTTGCGTCGATCAGGCCTGGCGTCCGCTGCGCGATCTCAAGTCCCTCATCAACTCCCCGGCCGACCAACAACGCTGGCAGGCCTACAGCTGGCAGTTGGCGACATGCCTGCTGCAGCCCTCGATCTCTCCTACTGAACTGGTGCAAGGAAATTCCGATGAGTAATACCCGTATCGAACGCGACAGCATGGGCGAATTGCAGGTCCCGGCCGAGGCCCTGTATGGCGCTCAGACCCAGCGTGCGGTGAATAACTTCCCTATCAGTAACCTGCGCATGCCAACGCAGTTCATCCGTGCACTATTGCTCGCCAAGGCTGCCGCCGCGCACGCGAACCTTGAGCTGGAGCAGATAACGGCCGCGCAGAGCGAAGCGATTGTCAGTGCCTGTCAGGAATTGCTGAGCGGCGATTACATGGCGCACTTTCCGGTGGACGTGTTTCAGACCGGTTCCGGCACCAGCACCAACATGAACGCCAACGAAGTCATCGCTACCATTGCCAGCCGCGTACTGGGCGACAAGGTCAACGCCAACGACCACGTGAATTGTGGCCAGAGCAGCAACGACATTATCCCGACCACTATTCACGTCAGTGCCGCCCTGGCGTTGCACGAGCAGCTATTACCGGCGTTGACCCATCTGGTCGACGTGATCGAGCGCAAGGCTGATGAGGTGCACCCCTTCATCAAGACCGGCCGCACACACTTGATGGACGCCATGCCGGTGCGCATGAGTCAGGTGCTGAACGGTTGGGCTCAGCAGATTCGCGCCAATATCGAACATCTCCAGGCCTTGCTGCCAAGCCTGCAGGCGTTGGCTCAGGGCGGCACCGCCGTGGGTACCGGAATCAATGCGCATCCGGAGTTTGCCAAGCGTTTCAGCAGTCATTTGAGCCGTTTGAGTAACGTAGCTTTTGTGCCCGGCAAGGATTTGTTCGCGTTGATCGGCTCCCAGGACACTGCCGTTGCTGTGTCTGGCCAGCTAAAGGGAACTGCGGTTTCGCTGATGAAAATCGCCAATGACCTGCGCTGGATGAATTCCGGTCCGCTGGCCGGGCTGGGAGAGATTGAACTGGAAGCTTTGCAGCCGGGTTCGTCGATCATGCCGGGCAAGGTTAACCCGGTGATCCCGGAAGCCACAGCCATGGTGGCGGCACAGGTCATTGGCAATGACGCGGCGATTACGGTCGCCGGGCAGTCGGGCAACTTCGAGTTGAACGTGATGCTGCCGATCATTGCGCAAAACCTGCTGAGCAGCATCGAGCTACTGGCCAACTCCAGCCGACTGCTGGCCAACAAGGCCATCGCGACCTTCAAGGTCAATGAAGCGAAGCTCAAGGAAGCCTTGTCGCGCAACCCGATTCTGGTCACTGCCCTGAACCCGATCATTGGTTACCAGAAGGCCGCCGAAATCGCCAAGACGGCCTACAAACAGGGGCGCCCGATCATCGACGTCGCCCTTGAACACACCGACCTGCAGCGCAGCCAACTGGAGGCATTGCTGGATCCGGAAAAACTCACTGCTGGCGGGATCTGACCCGTCGGCCATCGCTTGAGGAGTCGCGCCATGGAGCATTGGAAACGCACAATCGAAAAAGCCAATCGCTGTTTCAATCTCGGTGAGCTGGTTGACGCCCGCGAGTTGTATCTGCAGGCGCTGGCGCTGGCTCAGGTGTTGTTCGAGCGCTGGCCCAATCCTGATGAAGCGGTGGCCGCTTGCGTCATTTCCCATCACAACCTTGCCGACCTGCATTTGAGTCTGGGCCAGCCGGAGGAGAGCGCGGAGTACCTGTGCGCGATCCATCAGCACCTGTTGCGGGTCATGCAAGAGCAACGTCTGCCGCCAGCCTTGCGTCAGGCTGCGTTGCGCCATAGCAGCAAAACCTACGCCGAGCTGCTGAATTTTATCAGCGAGCACGGTGAATACCCGCGCACCCATCGCCTGTTGAACAGTGGCGGCGAGCATTCGCGCTCGTCATTACAACGCAATGCCGCAGCCACTTCCGGCCTTTTCTACGGAGTACATTGATATGCCGTTTACTTTGCCTGCCTTGCCATACGCTTACGATGCCCTGGAACCGCACATCGATGCGCAGACCATGGAGATTCACTACAGCAAGCACCACCAGACTTACATCAATAACCTGAACGCGGCAGTTGAAGGTACTGAGTGGGCTGAGTGGCCAATCGAGAAGCTGGTGGCATCTGTCGCTCAACTTCCCGAGAAGCTGCGCCCTGCGGTCATCAACCAGGGTGGGGGGCACGCCAACCATTCGTTGTTCTGGGATGTCATGACCCCAACCGGTGGCGGCTCGCCTGACGGTGCACTGGCAAAAGCGATTGATGAGCAACTGGGTGGCTTCGAGCAATTCAAGGATGCTTTCACCAAGGCAGCACTGACACGTTTCGGCAGTGGCTGGGCCTGGCTCAGCGTGACCCCGGAGAAAAAACTGGTGGTTGAGAGCAGCGGTAACCAGGACAGCCCGCTTATGAACGGCAACACGCCGATTCTGGGTCTGGACGTGTGGGAGCACGCGTATTACCTGCGTTACCAGAACCGTCGCCCGGAATACATCAACGCGTTTTACAACGTCGTCAACTGGGCTGAAGTCGCTCGTCGTTACCAGGCCGCTCTGGTCTGATCTCCCAATAATCAGATCCAGGGCAGTTTATGCGCACGGAAATACTCACCGTCAGCAGCGGGCGGTTGTTTCGCCTGGCACTGGGATCGGTTCTGCTGTTGGCAGGTATGGCGCTTCTGGTCGCTCATGCGCTTGAGTGGCTGAATCTTGAACCGCGCCTGATGCGGGCACTTGAGGGCGGAGCGATTTGTGCTCTGGGCACCGCGTTAGGTGCCGTTCCCGTGCTGGTCATCAGGGGCATGCCTGCATCGGTGTCCGATGGTTTGCTCGGCTTCGGTGCAGGAGTGATGTTGGCAGCGACCGCGTTCTCCCTGATCGTGCCTGGCCTTGCGGCGGCTGAAAGCCTTGGATTTTCCCCGTGGGGTGCTGGCGGGCTTGTCAGCCTTGGTATTTTTCTCGGGGCTGTCGGCTTGTTTGTGGTTGACCATATCGTCTCCAAAGGTTCGCCTCTGAGCGGTGGAGAACTTCCTGCAATTGCGCCGCGAATCTGGTTGTTCGTCATCGCGATCATTGCCCACAACATCCCTGAAGGCATGGCTATTGGTGTGTCCGCTGGCGGCGGTTTGCCCGACGCTGACAGTCTCGCCATGGGCATCGCGATACAGGATGTGCCCGAGGGACTGGTCATTGCGTTGGTGCTGGCGGGGGCAGGGATGTCGCGCTTCAAGGCATTTCTGATCGGCGCTGCCTCAGGTCTGGTTGAGCCGGTTTTCGCCCTGTTGTGCGCCTGGCTCGTAGCAATCGCCGAGTTGTTGTTGCCGCTAGGGCTGGCGTTTGCTGCGGGTGCCATGTTGCTGGTGGTCACTCAAGAGATCATCCCGGAGTCGCGCCGTAACGGACACGATAAAGTCGCCAGCCTCGGTTTGATTGCGGGGTTCTGCCTGATGATGGTGATGGACACAGCCCTGGCTTGAAGGGTGGGCGAGGCGGCGAAGTGAGATTCGCCTCCTTTGCACTTGAAAAACCACTTATAATCCATGGTTTTTACCCTTCGACGCGAGAATGTCCGTGAGCTTACCTGCCTGCCCGAAATGCAATTCCGAATACACCTACGAAGACGGTACTCAACTGATCTGCCCGGAATGCGCGCATGAATGGTCTGCCGACGGCAGCAGCGAAGCGGCTGATGACGTAATAGTCATCAAGGATTCGGTAGGCAACACCCTGCAAGACGGCGATACCGTCACCGTCATCAAGGACCTCAAAGTCAAAGGCTCCTCGCTGGTCGTGAAGGTTGGTACCAAGGTGAAGAACATCCGTCTGGTGGATGGCGATCACGACATCGATTGCAAGATCGACGGCATTGGCGCAATGAAGCTGAAGTCGGAGTTTGTGAAGAAGGGGTAAGGTTTCGAGTAAGCCCTTTTAATGATGAAGAGTCCGGACCCGAAAGGGACCGGATTTTTTTTAGGTGCCGTATAGATATACGAACAATTCCTACATGAATTACGGAGGTTTCTGTTAGCGTTCGCTGATATATTCCGTTGAGGTTATATTTTCACCGTTTCATAGTTCTTCTATAAATTGGGAAATTGAATACACAGATGAGTTTGAATGCTGGTGGGACGGTTTGGGGGAGGACGAACAGGCCAGTGTTGAATCAAGCGTCAGGCTGCTGGGGCAATTCGGTCCCTCTCTACGATTTCCACACAGCAGTGGGATCAGCGGGGCGCGTCTTGGCATTCTGAGAGAGCTTCGCGTTCAGCACGCCGGTCGGCCTTACCGGGTTCTTTATGCCTTTGATCCCAGGCGTTGCGCTTTATTGCTGATTGGTGGGGACAAAACCGGGCAGAACCGCTGGTACGATGAGCATGTGCCTTTAGCTGAGCCTCTTTACCGCGAGCACCTTGAAACATTGCGTACAGAGGGTCTTACAGATGGCTAAAAAATTCTCCGAACTGCAAGCGCGTATGTCGCCTGAGTCCCGGGCCGCTGCTGATCGGTTGTATCAAGAGCACCTTGAGCAAATGCCGCTTCACGAATTGCGTCAAGCAAAAGCCTTGAGCCAAGCGACTCTAGCCAAGACTTTGCACGTCAATCAGGCGGCTATTTCGAAAATGGAACGTCGTACGGATATGTACATCAGCACTTTGCGCAATTACATCCGTGCGATGGGCGGAGAGTTGGAGATTGTCGCTACTTTCCCGGATGGGCAGGTCAAGATCGAAAATTTCGCGAGTTGAGGGCGTTAGTGTAAAAGGCTGTGGCGCGCCGAGCTCAACGACTATTCCCCTTCATCAAACTTGTTTTTGATCAACTCAACCAGACCATCCAGCGCAGCCTGCTCTTGCTCGCCTTCGGTCGAAAGGTGAATATCCGTGCCTTTGCCAGCGGCGAGCATCATCACCGCCATGATGCTTTTACCATCCACCATGCTTTCCGGTGAGCGACCCACGCGGATCTGGCAGGGGAACTTGCCGGCGACTCCGACGAATTTGGCGGCTGCGCGGGCGTGCAGGCCCAGCTTGTTGATAATGGTGATTTTAAGAGCGGGCATCGCAGGGGAAGTCCTTTCAGCTTAAGTCGCGGTGGCGAACCTGAACGTTTTTGAGGGATTGTTGCAGGACCTGACCCAGGCGCTCGGTCAGGTACACCGAGCGGTGATGACCGCCAGTGCAGCCGATGGCGATAGTCACATACGAGCGGTTACTGGCAGCAAAGCGCGGCAGCCACTTGTTGAGATACGTGAAGATGTCCTGAAACATCTCCTCTACATCGGGCTGTGCAGCAAGGTAGTCGATAACGGGTTGATCCCTGCCTGATTTCTCTCGCAGTTCAGGTTTCCAGTAAGGATTTGGCAGGCAGCGCACATCGAATACCAGGTCGGCGTCCACTGGCATGCCGCGTTTGAATCCGAAAGACTCAATCAGGAAGGCTGTGCCTGGCTCTGGCTTGTTCAGCAAGCGAAGCTTGAGGGTGTCGCGTAACTGGTAGAGATTCAGGTGGGTAGTGTTGATCTTCAGGTCGGCAAGATCAATGATCGGCCCCAGCAATGTGGTCTCGTCCCGAATGGCCTCGGCCAGCGAGCGGTCTGCGTTGCTCAGAGGATGACGGCGACGGGTTTCCGAGAACCGCTTGAAGAGCGTTGATTCATCCGCATCCAGGTAAAGTACATCGCACTGGATATTGCGTGAACGAACCTCTTCCAGCATCTGTGGGAAGCGGGTCAGGTGGCTAGGCAGGTTCCGTGCATCAATAGACACCGCCAACAGTGGTTCGGCCAGCTCGGTGTTGATCAGCGCGCGCTCGGCAAGCTCGGGAAGCAGGCCCGCAGGGAGATTATCAACGCAGTAAAAACCGCTGTCTTCCAGAACGTCCAGCGCGGTACTTTTGCCGGAGCCTGAGCGACCGCTCACAATGATCATGCGCATGATTAATGACCGTTTTGCTCGTCCAGTACGACCTGATAAAGGGCTTCATTGCTCGGGGCACTACGCAGGCGTTCACGCACTTCTTTGCGGTCGAGCATGCTGGCTATCTGGCGCAGTAATTCCAGGTGTGCATCGGTAGCCGCTTCCGGGACCAGCAGAACAAACAGCAGGTCAACGGGGGCGCCATCGATAGCGTCGAAATCTACAGGAGCGTTCAGGTGCAACAACGCGCTGATAGGGGATTCACACCCCTTCAAGCGACAATGCGGAATGGCGATGCCATTACCAAAGCCGGTAGAACCTAGCTTTTCACGGGCGATAAGACTCGAAAACACGTCGTCCGAATCCAGATCAGGCACTTCTTTGCCGATCAGGTTGGCAATTTGTTCGAGGACTTTTTTCTTGCTGCCGCCCGGCACGTTCACGAGTGAACGGCCGGGGGTCAGGATATTTTCTAGTCGGATCATGTTTTGGGGGTATCAGCGAGCCGTTGCACCCTGAAGGAGGCTTAGCTGCTTTTCCTTATGCTTGAGCAGTTGTCTATCCAGCTTGTCGGTCAAAAGGTCGATTGCCGCGTACATGTCATCATGTTCCGCATTGGCGACGACCTTTGAGCCGGGGATGTGCAGGGTGGCTTCGATTTTCTGCTTGAGCTTCTCGACCTCCATGATGACCTGCACATTAGTGATCTTGTCGAAGTGGCGCTCCAGTCGTCCGAGTTTTTCGGTGATGTAGTCGCGTAGGGCGTCGGTCACATCCAGTTGATGTCCACTGATGTTGACTTGCATACCGCTTTCTCCTTATTGCCAGTGCATAAAGAGGCAGGCGTTTGCCTGCCACTGGAACGCTGTGGCTAGCAACCGGGTTGTGTAGAACCGCCTCGGGCCAAAGCTCGCACGGTTGCTACTGTACCTCTCGTCACATCAGTCGCTTGCGTTCACTCGACGGCGCAATGCCAAGAGATTCGCGGTATTTGGCTACTGTGCGACGGGCTACTTGAATGCCTTGTGCCTCCAGTAAACCAGCGATCTTGCTGTCACTCAACGGCTTTTTCTGATTTTCCGCTGCAACTAGTTTTTTGATGATCGCCCGAATGGCTGTGGATGAACATTCACCGCCCTCGGAGGTGCTTACATGGCTCGAGAAGAAATATTTCAACTCGTAAATACCACGGGGGGTATGCATGAATTTCTGCGTGGTTACACGAGAAATGGTCGACTCATGCATGCCTACGGCCTCTGCAATGTCATGCAGGACCAGTGGCTTCATCGCCTCATCGCCATACTCAAGAAAGCCGCGCTGGTGCTCGACGATCTGTGTCGCCACTTTCATCAGGGTTTCATTGCGGCTCTGCAGGCTTTTGATGAACCAGCGTGCTTCTTGCAGCTGATTGCGCATGAAGGTGTTATCGGCGCTGGTATCAGCGCGGCGGACAAACCCGGCGTATTGCGGATTAACACGCAGGCGTGGGACCGATTCCTGATTGAGCTCAACCAGCCACCGCTCGTTGTCCTTGCGCACAATGACGTCCGGTACCACATACTCAGCTTCGGTGGACTCGATTTGCGAACCCGGGCGAGGGTTGAGGCTTTGCACCAGTTCGATGACCTGGCGCAGTTCATCTTCCTTGAGCTTCATGCGGCGCATGAGCTGTGAGTAGTCGCGGCTCCCCAGCAGGTCGATGTAGTCACTGACCAGGCGCTGTGCTTCGCTGAGCCAACGGGTTTTTGCAGGTAGCTGACGCAGTTGCAGCAGCAGGCATTCGCTAAGGTTGCGCGCGCCGATGCCGGCGGGTTCAAACTGCTGGATGCGGTGGAGCACGGCTTCAATCTCGTCGAGCTCGATATCAAGCTCGGGATCGAAGGCGTCGAGGATTTCTTCCAGCGTCTCGTCCAGATAACCCTGATTGTTGATGCAGTCGATCAGCGTCACGGCGATCAGGCGATCGGTGTCGGACATCGGCGCCAGATTCAACTGCCAGAGCAAATGGCTTTGCAGGCTCTCACCGGCAGAAGTGCGAGTGGTGAAGTCCCATTCGTCATCGTCGTTGCTGGGCAGGCTGCTGGCGCTGGTTTGGTAGACGTCTTCCCACGCGGTGTCGACGGGCAGCTCGTTGGGGATGCGCTCGCTCCAGTCGCCCTCTTCAAGGTTGTCCACAGTAGGCGCCGGCTCCTGATAAGTCGGCTCCTGGACATCAGGATTAGGTTTCTGCTCGACGTTGTCAGCCAGTGGATCAGCGTTGTCGAAATCGTCGCCTTCTTCCTGGCGTTCCAGCATAGGGTTCGACTCCAGTGCCTCCTGGATCTCCTGTTGGAGGTCCAGTGTCGACAATTGGAGTAAGCGGATGGCCTGTTGCAGCTGCGGCGTCATCGTCAGCTGCTGGCCCATTCTCAAGACTAGCGATGGTTTCATGGCTGGGGCTTAACACCTTATTCGCCGGCGCACATGCGCCATCCACTACCGAGCGCCTGGGCGCGTACATAAGCAAATTATATGCCTGAAACTGAAGTGTTTGCCTAGGGGATGCTGGCATTTAATAACCATCAGCACCAACAACCAGGCATGCCCGCCTTTAAAGCCGGGCACCGCAGTTCTTTTTACAGGCGGAACTCGTGACCGAGGTAGACCTCTTTCACCAGCTGATTTGCGAGAATGGTTTCCGAGTCGCCTTCGGCAATTAGCTGCCCGTCATTGACGATGTAGGCTGTCTCGCAGATGTCCAGAGTTTCACGAACGTTGTGATCGGTGATCAGCACGCCGATGCCCTTGGCTTTCAGATGGTGGATGATCTGTTTGATATCGCCTACGGAAATCGGGTCCACACCTGCGAATGGTTCGTCGAGCAGAATGAATTTCGGTGAGGTAGCAAGTGCGCGTGCGATTTCTACGCGGCGGCGCTCACCACCAGACAGGCTCATGCCCATATTGTCGCGGATATGGGTGATGTGGAACTCCTGCAGCAGGCTTTCCAGCTCCTTGCGGCGTCCATCCCGGTCCAGTTCCTGACGGGTCTCGAGAATCGCCATGATGTTGTCGGCTACCGACAACTTGCGAAAGATCGAGGCTTCCTGTGGCAGGTAGCCAATACCGGCACGTGCACGGCCGTGCATGGGCTGGTGGCTTACATCCAGGTCGTCGATCAACACTCGCCCCTGATCCGCCTGAACCAGGCCGACAATCATGTAAAAGCAAGTGGTCTTGCCAGCGCCGTTAGGCCCCAGCAATCCAACGATCTGGCCGCTTTCGATGGACAGGCTCACATCGCGAACGACCTGACGGCCCTTGTAGCTCTTAGCCAAATGCTGGGCTTTCAGCGTCGCCATTTACTGGGCCTTCTGCTGGTCGGTTTTCTTTTTCGGCTGGATAACCATGTCAATACGCGGGCGTGGCGTGGTCACCTTGCTGCCGCCATTGGCACGACCGGCACTGACGATCTGCTTGACCGTGTCATACACGATCTTCTCGCCTTCGGACGTGTTGCCGTCATTGATAACCTTGGCCTTGTCGATCAGCACGATACGATCCTGCGCAGCGTAGTACTGGATGGTGATCGCGTAGGCTTGAACGATAGGTTTGTCTACAGACGGCTTCTGCTCGTAGTAAGCCAGGTTGCCGACCGATGTGAACACGTCGACTTCGCCTTGGGCATTACGTGTGATGGTCACGGTATTACCGGTGATCTTCATCGAGCCCTGGGTGATGATTACGTTGCCCTTGTAGGTAGCAACGCCTTTCTTGTCGTCGAGTTGTGCGTCGTCGGACTGAATGTGAATCGGCTGATCGCGATCAGTCGGCAGGGACCAGGCGCTCGCGCTTCCCAGTGCTGCACCCAGGCCAAGCAAAAAAGGAAGGGTTTTAACGAGCCTCATACTGTCCTCTTACATTAGATAGCAGGTCCATCCTGCCGTCGTTCAAATACGCTTTCATTCCCTTGGCCGTAGTCACACCGCCCGCGCCGTCGATTCTAACGGCTTGCTCGGTCTGCGCATATTGCTTCTGCGGGAATACGGTCATTCGACTGCTGGTAATTATGGTCGTACGTTTTTTCTCGTCGGTTCTTGCTATGCGAACCGAGTCAATCAGTTCGACTTGCTCACCACCAGGGGAAACCTCACCCGTTTTGCTCTGGATATGCCAGGGAAACAGGGTGCCACGGTACATCTGCAAGTCTGGCGTGGTCAGCATTGTCACATCGGTGGCCTTGATATGCTCGACCTTGTCGGCCGTCATTTCGTACTGCAACTTGCCATCCGGCAGATACTGCACGCTGTGAGCATTGATTGCGTAAAAGTCGATGGCGCTTTCGTCCACCGTAGCAGCCGGTTGCTCCATGAAGCTTTCCGGGCTGATGTTCCAATAGCCTGCGGCGGCCAGCAAAAATGCCAGCACACCGAGGATCAGAAACGTTCGAATTCGTTTGCTAAGCATAAATGGCTTCTGTCTATAAGTAGGCTGCGTGGGCGGCTTCAAGACTGCCTTGGGCGCTCATGATCAATTCACAGAACTCGCGCGCTGCGCCTTCGCCACCGCGCGCCAGGGTAATGCCATGGGCATGTTGCCGGACAAAAGTAGCGGCATTGGCCACCGCCATGCCCAGGCCGACACGCCGAATGACTGGCAAGTCTGGCAGATCATCACCCAGATAGGCGACCTGTTCGTAATTCAGACCGAGTTGGCCGAGTAGTTCGTCGAGAACCACCAGCTTGTCTTCACGGCCCTGATAAAGATGTTCAATACCGAGGTTCTTTGCCCGGCGTTCAACCACTGGGGTCTTGCGGCCGCTGATAATGGCCGTTGCCACGCCAGAGGCGATCAGCATTTTAATGCCTTGGCCGTCCAGCGTGTTGAAAGTCTTGAATTCGCTACCGTCCTCAAGGAAGTACAGGCGACCGTCGGTCAGTACGCCGTCGACGTCGAAGATGGCCAGTTTGATATTTTTGCCGCGTTGCAGCAGATCGGTAGTCATTTGCGCATCTCCATTACATGACGCCTGCGCGCAGCAGGTCCTGCAGGTTGAAAGCTCCGACCGGATGATCATTTTCGTCAACGACGATGAGTGAACCGATCTTGTGATCTTCCATGATTTTCAATGCTTCAGCCGCGAGCATTTCAGGGCGGGCTGTCTTGCCGTGAACGGTCATCACGTCATCGATGGTTGCCAGGCGAATATCAATCGGACGATCCAGAGTGCGGCGCAGGTCGCCGTCAGTGAATATCCCGGCCAGTCGTCCATCGGCCTCGATAACTGCGGTCATGCCCAGTCCCTTGCGGGTCATTTCCATCAGCGCGTCGCGCAGCAGAGTGCCGCGTTGTACTTGTGGCAGTTGTTCGCCGCTGTGCATGACGTGCTCGACCTTGAGCAGCAAGCGTCTGCCTAAAGCACCACCGGGATGCGAGAACGCGAAGTCTTCAGCCGTGAAACCGCGGGCTTCCAGCAGTGCTACTGCGAGAGCATCGCCCATGACCAGTGCTGCAGTTGTCGAAGAGGTAGGAGCCAGATTCAGTGGGCAGGCCTCATGCTCGACGCGAGCATTAAGGTTAACGTCGGCAGCTTCAGCCAGGGTTGACTCCGGATTTCCCGTCAGGCTGATCATCTTGATGCCGAGGCGTTTGATCAGGGGGAGCAAAGTGACGATTTCAGCCGTTGTTCCCGAGTTTGAGAGGGCAAGGATGATGTCACCGGAGGTGATCATGCCCATGTCGCCATGGCTGGCTTCAGCTGGGTGAACAAAAAATGAAGTAGTGCCGGTACTCGCCAGAGTGGCGGCGATTTTTTTTCCGATGTGGCCTGATTTACCCATGCCCACCACGACAACGCGTCCTTTGCTCGCGAGAATCATCTCGCAGGCCTTGATGAAATCCGCGTCGATATGAGGTAACAACCCCTCCACGGCTTCGATTTCAAGGCGGATGGTGCGTTGTGCTGACTGGATCAGGTCGCTGGATTGGTTCATGTGAAAATCGGTTGGCCGGTTAAAAGGCGGCGATTATAGCGGTAATGCGCGATTCCCTCACGTCTGATCGTCAAGCTTCGCGTTTAATCGTTCTGTATGAGGATAGGTCGAGCCTATTTGTAGGAAGTGTCGCAAATTGTGTATGGCGATATTGATTGATCGTCTTCGCGCTTTGGCGACGCCTTATTGCGGTGGTATAGTCCGCGGCTTGTTCTGCCCACCGAGACAGCATGTCTCCCGCCAGGGACTCGGCAGCTGAACGTGAGGCTGTATCGCAAGGAGTTTAGATGAGCGCCGATAACGCCTACGCGATCGAGCTGAAGGGCGTTTCCTTCAGGCGCGGTACGCGCAGCATTTTCGATAATGTTGATATTCGTATTCCCCGCGGAAAAGTCACCGGCATCATGGGGCCTTCGGGCAGTGGCAAAACTACTTTGCTGCGTTTGATGGGCGCCCAGCTACGGCCTTCTGCGGGCGAAGTGTGGGTCAACGGTCAGAACCTTCCCGCCTTGTCGCGCAGCGATCTGTTCGATGCACGCAAGCATATGGGCGTGTTGTTTCAGAGCGGCGCACTGTTTACGGACCTGGATGTGTTCGAGAACGTTGCCTTCCCGTTGCGGGTCCATACAGAGCTGCCGGAAGAAATGATTCGTGACATCGTTCTGCTCAAGTTGCAGGCGGTGGGGCTGCGTGGCGCTATCGAGTTGATGCCCGACGAGCTGTCAGGTGGCATGAAGCGTCGCGTGGCGCTGGCTCGTGCGATTGCCCTCGATCCCCAGATACTCATGTACGACGAGCCATTCGTGGGGCAAGACCCCATTGCAATGGGTGTGCTGGTTCGTCTGATCAAGCTGCTCAATGATGCGCTCGGTATCACCAGTGTTGTGGTCTCCCATGATCTGGACGAAACGGCGAGTATTGCTGACTACCTCTACCTGGTTGGCGACGGTCAGGTGCTGGGGCAGGGGACACCCGAGGAACTGATGGGGTCGGACAACCCGCGCATTCGTCAATTCATGACCGGCAACCCGGACGGCCCGGTGCCGTTTCACTATCCTGCGCCGGATTACCGCGAAGATCTTTTGGGGAAGCGCTGATGCGCAAGAAGTCATTAATTGAGCGAGTACGCCTGCTCGGGCGTGCCGCAATCGATATCCTGGCGGTGCTAGGGCGTTCGGCGATTTTTCTGGTTCACGCCTTGCTGGGCCGGAGCTCGATTGGCGGCAGCTTTCAGTTGCTGGTCAGGCAGCTCTATTCGGTCGGTGTCATGTCCCTGGCGATCATCGTCGTATCGGGCATGTTTATCGGCATGGTGCTGTCGCTTCAGGGTTTCAGCATCCTGACCAAGTACGGTTCGGAGCAGGCAGTCGGGCAAATGGTTGCCCTTACGCTTTTGCGAGAGTTGGGGCCTGTGGTTACGGCGTTGCTGTTTGCTGGCCGTGCAGGTTCGGCATTGACCGCCGAGATCGGCAACATGAAATCGACCGAGCAGTTGTCCAGTCTGGAAATGATCGGTGTTGACCCGCTCAAGTACATTGTTGCGCCACGTCTGTGGGCCGGGTTCATTTCCCTGCCGCTGCTGGCCATGATCTTCAGCGTAGTGGGTATCTGGGGAGGCTCCTGGGTAGCGATCGACTGGCTGGGTGTCTATGAAGGCTCTTTCTGGTCAAACATGCAGAACAGCGTTTCTTTCGTTGATGATGTGATTAACGGCGTCATCAAGAGCGTCGTATTTGCGTTCGTTGTGACCTGGATTGCCGTTTTCCAGGGTTACGACTGCGAACCCACCTCAGAAGGGATCAGTCGTGCCACGACGAAAACAGTCGTGTATGCATCCTTGGCCGTACTGGGCCTGGACTTTATTCTGACCGCCTTGATGTTTGGAGATTTCTGATGCAAAACCGCACCATCGAAACAGGTGTAGGCCTGTTCCTGCTGGCCGGGATTCTGGCTTTGCTCCTGCTTGCCCTGCGCGTCAGCGGTCTGAGCTCCAGCGCCAGCACTGATACTTATAAACTTTATGCAAATTTCGACAATATTGCCGGTTTGACTGTCAGAGCCAAGGTGAGCATGGCTGGCGTCACAATTGGCAAGGTCACGGCGATTGATCTTGATCGCGACACCTTCACAGGTCGGGTGACCATGGAAGTCCAGAAGAAGGTGAATAACCTGCCTCTCGATTCCACTGCATCGATTTTGACCGCTGGCTTGCTCGGTGAGAAATATGTGGGTATCAGCGTAGGTGGCGACGATGGGTTGCTTAAGGATGGCAGTACCATCCATGACACGCAGTCGTCGCTTGTGCTGGAAGACCTTATCGGAAAATTCCTGCTCAATACCGTGAGTAAAGACGCTAAATGAGGAGCTTTTACATGATCTCTATCGTGCGCCGTGGTCTGTTGGTGTTGCTGGCATTGTTGCCAATGCTGGGGAATGCCGCCGCCACACCGTCCGCTCATGATCTGGTGGATCGCACCACCAAGGAATTGCTGAGTGATCTGGCAGCCAACAAAGAACAGTACAAAAGTAATCCGGGCGCGTTTTACGACGCGCTGAACCGCATTGTCGGTCCGGTGGTAGATGCCGATGGCATTTCCAAAAGCATCATGACCGTGAAGTACTCGCGCAACGCTTCTCCAGAGCAGATTCAGCGCTTCCAGGAAAACTTCAAGCGCAGCCTGATGCAGTTCTATGGCAACGCACTGCTTGAATACAACAACCAGGGCATCACCGTTTCGCCTGAAAAACCTGAAGGCGCCGATCGCACCAGCGTTGAAATGCAGGTCAAGGGTACCAACGGCGCGATGTATCCGGTCTCCTACACACTCGTCAAGATTGGCGGCGAGTGGAAGGTACGGAACGTGATCATTAACGGGATTAACATCGGCAAGCTGTTCCGTGATCAATTCGCCGATGCAATGCAGCGTAACGGCAACAACCTCGACCAGACGATCAACAACTGGGCGGGTGAAGTTGCCAAGGCTAAAGAGAAAGCGCCTGAAGCTGCTCCGCAATGACCGAGTCAGCCGTCAAGCTCGTTGCGCCGGGCGAGCTGCAGTTAACCGGTACTCTCGACTATTCGACCGGTCCGGCCTTGCGCAAGCAGGGTGCCGCGCTGATCAAGTCGAGCGAGTTGTCGACCGTTGTTCTGGACTGCTCCGGTGTCGAGAAGTCCAGCAGCGTTGGTCTGGCCTTGCTGCTCGCGTTCATGCGTGATGCGCGTGACGCGGGCAAAGATGTGAGCATTCGTTCCATGCCGGAAGACATGCGCAAGATCGCCCAGGTGTCCGAGTTGACTGAACTGCTTCACAATCATTGATTGTCCTTTATGAAAGCCCCTCGTCCGGGTCCTGCGTTGCGGGGTTCGCATTGAGTGGGCTTTTTTGTATGATGGCCGACCCGCGCGCGTAGGTCGCCAATCGAGGTTTTGCATGCACGCCGTAGAAGTTAAGAGCTTCCTTGAAGGGAAGCTGCCCGAGGTACAGGTCGAAGTTGAAGGCGAAGGCTGCAACTTCCAGCTGAACGTGATCAATGACGAGTTGGCTACGCTGAGCCCGGTCAAGCGTCAGCAGCAGATCTACACGCATTTGAACCCTTGGATTGCCGATGGCAGCATCCATGCGGTCACCATGAAATTTTTCAGCCGCGCTGCGTGGGCCGAGCGCACCTGAGCCACTTGGCGTCGAGACTCTAATGGATAAATTGATTATTACTGGCGGCGTTCGTCTTGATGGCGAAATCCGCATTTCCGGGGCGAAAAACTCTGCCCTGCCGATTCTTGCCGCGACCCTGTTGGCCGATGGCCCGGTAACCGTCCAGAACCTGCCGCACTTGCACGACATCACCACCATGATCGAACTGTTCGGTCGTATGGGTATCGAGCCGGTGATCGACGAAAAACTCAGCGTGGAAATCGATCCGCGCACGATCAAGACGCTGATTGCCCCGTACGAGCTGGTGAAGACCATGCGCGCCTCGATTCTGGTGCTCGGCCCTATGGTCGCCCGTTTCGGCGAAGCTGAAGTCGCGTTGCCAGGCGGTTGCGCCATCGGCTCGCGTCCAGTGGATCTGCACATTCGTGGCCTCGAAGCCATGGGCGCGATCATTGACGTCGAGGGCGGCTACATCAAGGCCAAAGCCCCTGAAGGCGGTCTGCGCGGTGCCAACTTCTTCTTTGATACCGTCAGCGTGACCGGTACCGAAAACATCATGATGGCCGCGAGCCTGGCCAACGGCCGCAGCGTTCTGCAGAACGCCGCCCGTGAACCTGAAGTCGTTGACCTGGCAAACTTCCTGATTGCCATGGGTGCGAAAATTCAAGGCGCTGGTACTGACACCATCACTATTGATGGCGTGAAGCGTCTGCACTCGGCAACCTACAAAGTCATGCCTGACCGCATCGAGACCGGCACTTATCTGGTTGCTGCTGCCGCCACCGGTGGCCGCGTCAAGGTCAAGGACACCGATCCGACCATCCTCGAAGCAGTGTTGCTGAAGCTTCAGGAAGCGGGCGCTGAAGTGACCAGCGGCGTGGACTGGATCGAGCTGAACATGCACGGCAAGCGTCCTAAAGCCGTCAACGTGCGTACAGCTCCGTATCCTGCGTTTCCGACTGACATGCAGGCGCAGTTCATCTCGCTCAACGCCATCGCTGAAGGCACGGGTGCAGTAATCGAGACCATCTTCGAAAACCGTTTCATGCACGTGTACGAAATGCACCGCATGGGCGCGCAGATTCAGGTCGAAGGCAACACGGCCATCGTGACCGGTACCGAAGTGCTCAAAGGCGCGCCAGTCATGGCTACCGATCTTCGTGCCTCGGCCAGCCTGGTTATCTCTGCACTGGTTGCCCAGGGCGATACGCTGATCGACCGCATCTACCACATAGACCGCGGTTACGAGTGCATCGAAGAGAAACTGCAGATGCTGGGCGCGAAGATTCGTCGCGTTCCGGGCTAGCAGTCATATAACTGGCGTCTGAGGCCATTTGTGGCCTCGGACGTTGGTCTTGCACGTTTCGCGGCGTGTGAATTCTGATTCGTTTCACCTCATGCCCGTTTTTATACGGCATGAGGATTTGCCCGGCGTCGATTGCGTCCGGGCAAAAGCTTCCTGATAAGGACTGACGTTTCCCATGTTGACCATCGCATTGTCCAAGGGCCGCATTCTTGATGACACCCTGCCGCTTCTTGCTGAAGCAGGCATTGTGCCGACCGAGAATCCGGACAAGAGCCGCAAGCTGATCATCCCCACGACTCAGGCCGATGTGCGCCTGTTGATCGTGCGTGCTACCGATGTGCCGACCTACGTCGAGCATGGCGCTGCTGATCTTGGCGTTGCCGGTAAAGATGTGTTGATGGAATACACCGGCCAGGGTCTGTACGAGCCGTTGGACCTGCAGATTGCCAAGTGCCGTTTGATGACAGCAGGCGCCATCGGTGCTCCCGAGCCCAAAGGCCGTCTGCGCGTGGCAACCAAGTTCGTCAACGTTGCCAAGCGCTATTACGCCGAGCAAGGTCGTCAGGTCGACATCATAAAGCTGTACGGCTCCATGGAGCTGGCACCGCTGATTGGTCTGGCTGACAAGATCATCGACGTTGTTGATACCGGCAACACGCTACGGGCCAATGGCCTGGAGCCTCAGGAGTTGATCGCGACGATCAGTTCCCGCTTGGTGGTCAACAAGGCTTCCATGAAAATGCAGCACGCCCGTATTCAGTCGCTTATCGATACCCTGCGCAATGCAGTGGAATCGCGACACCGCGGCTGACTTACTCGCGCAACCTTGAGTTGCGCCCGTCTATCCGCCTCATAGCCAGAATTCTCAGGTGCCCAAGCGGAACGACTGCTAGTTTAGGGCGCCTGAGTTTTTGCCATTCCTATGAGGCTCTCGCTATGACCGCACCGACTGCAATTCGCCGACTCAATGCTGCTGACCCGGATTTCGCGCATCATCTGGATCATCTGCTGAGCTGGGAAAGTGTGTCTGACGATTCGGTCAACCAGCGTGTCCTCGACATCATCAAAGCCGTGCGTGAGCGGGGCGATGCTGCGCTTGTCGAATTCACCGAGCGCTTCGACGGTTTGCAGGTGGCCTCCATGGCTGATCTGATTCTGCCTCGCGAGCGTCTTGAGTTGGCACTGACTCGCATCACCCCAGCCCAGCGCACAGCGTTGGAAAAAGCCGCAGATCGTGTACGCATGTACCACGAAAAACAGAAGCAGGACTCCTGGACCTACACCGAGGCCGACGGCACGGTACTCGGCCAGAAGGTCACGCCGCTGGATCGCGCGGGTCTGTATGTGCCCGGTGGCAAGGCGTCGTATCCATCGTCGGTATTGATGAACGCTATTCCTGCCAAGGTTGCGGGTGTTGCTGAAGTCGTCATGGTCGTGCCGACCCCGCGCGGGGAAATCAACGAGCTGGTACTGGCCGCGGCCTGTATTGCCGGAGTCGACCGAGTGTTCACCATCGGTGGGGCTCAGGCGGTTGCGGCACTGGCTTACGGCACTGAAAGCGTGCCGCGCGTCGACAAGGTCGTCGGCCCGGGCAACATCTATGTCGCCACGGCCAAGCGCCATGTTTTTGGTCAGGTCGGGATCGACATGATCGCTGGTCCTTCCGAGATCCTTGTGGTCTGCGACGGTCAGACAGACCCGGACTGGATTGCTATGGATCTGTTCTCTCAGGCCGAGCACGATGAGGACGCCCAGGCCATTCTGGTAAGTCCGGATGCAGACTTTCTGGATCAAGTCGCAGCGAGCATTGCCAAATTGATGCCGACCCTTGAACGTGCGGACATCATCGATAAGTCGATCAATGGCCGTGGTGCGTTGATCAAGGTCGCTGATATGCAGCAGGCCATTGAAGTCGCCAACCGTATTGCTCCGGAACACCTTGAATTGTCGGTGGCAGACCCTGAAGCCTGGTTGCCGCAGATTCGTCACGCGGGCGCGATCTTTATGGGGCGTCACACCTCCGAGGCGCTGGGCGACTATTGCGCCGGTCCGAACCACGTGTTGCCAACCTCCGGCACAGCGCGCTTTTCATCGCCGCTGGGTGTTTACGATTTTCAGAAGCGTTCGTCGATCATCTACTGCTCGCAGCAAGGTGCATCCGAACTTGGCAAGACCGCATCGGTACTGGCGCGTGGCGAATCATTGACTGCGCACGCCCGCAGCGCCGAGTACCGGATCATTGATAGCGAAGGGCAGGGGAACTGAATATGAGTAAATTCTGGAGTCCTTTCGTCAACAGCCTCGTGCCGTATGTGCCGGGCGAACAACCCAAGCTGACCAAGCTGGTCAAGCTCAACACCAATGAAAATCCTTACGGCCCTTCGCCTAAAGCTCTGGCCGCGATGCGCGCCGAGCTGACTGATGACTTGCGTCTTTATCCCGACCCGAACAGCGACCTGCTCAAGCAGGCTGTAGCGACCTATTACGGCGTGCAGATCAGCCATGTGTTTTTGGGCAATGGCTCCGATGAAGTGCTGGCACATGTGTTCAATGCGTTTTTCCAGCACGGCAAGCCTTTGCTGTTTCCGGACATCAGCTACAGCTTTTATCCGGTTTACTGTGGCCTGTACGGCATCGAGTTCGACGCCATCGCGCTGGATGAGCAGTTCCAGATTCGTGTCTCGGATTACGCCAAACCTAATGGCGGGATCATCTTCCCGAACCCTAACGCGCCAACCGGTTGCGTAGTGGGGCTGGATGCTGTTGAGCAGATGCTGAAGGCGAGCCCGGATTCAGTGGTTGTGGTGGATGAGGCGTACATCGATTTTGGTGGCGAGACGGCCATCTCGCTGGTGGAGCGTTATCCGAATCTGCTGGTGACGCAGACGTTGTCCAAGTCCCGCTCGCTGGCGGGTTTGCGGGTCGGTCTGGCGGTTGGACATCCTGATCTGATCGAGGCGTTGGAGCGGGTCAAGAACAGCTTCAACTCGTATCCGCTGGATCGTCTGGCAATCGTCGGTGCCGCTGCAGCCTTCGAGGATCGCGAGCACTTCGATTCCACCCGTAACAAGGTGATCGCCAGCCGGGAATTATTGACCGCTGAGCTGCAAGCCCTTGGTTTTGAAGTACTGCCATCTGCGGCCAACTTCATCTTTGCCCGTCACCCGCAACACGACGGAGCGGGCATTGCGGCGAAGCTGCGCGAGAAGGGTGTCATCGTTCGGCACTTCAAACAGGAGCGGATTGCCCAGTTCCTGCGGATCAGCATTGGTACGCCGGAGCAGAACCAGGCGTTGCTGGATGGGCTGGCGGGTCTGTAAGACCCCCATCGCAGTATCGCCGCAATCGCGGATTGCATCACACTTGTGGGAGCGAGGCTTGCCCGCGATAAAAGCACTGAGGTCTGTCTGATAAACGAGGCGGCCTTATCGCGGGCAAGCCTCGCTCCCACAGGTATCTACGCAACTCAGTGATCACTGCTCTTCAACCGGAGTAGCCGACGGCGGGGGCGGTGGGCGCAGGCCAACTTCAGCGTTGAGCTTCACTTCTTTTCCGTTGCGCATCACCTCGATGGCGATCTTGTCGCCGGGCTTGGTGCGTGCCACCTGATTCATCGAGCGACGACCATCACCCGCGGGCTCGCCGTTGATGCTCAAAATCACGTCACCCAACTGCAAGCCTGCTTTCTGTGCCGGGCCATCGCGGAAGATACCTGCGACGACGATGCCTGGTCTGTCTTTCAACCCGAATGACTCGGCCAGATCCTGTGTCAGCGGCTGCACTTCAATACCCAGCCAGCCACGAATCACCTGACCATGCTCGATGATCGATTTCATGACCTCCATGGCCAGTTTGGTCGGAATCGCGAAACCGATGCCTTGAGAGCCGCCAGACTTGGAGAAGATCGCTGTATTGATCCCGGTCAGGTTGCCATTGGCATCAACCAGTGCGCCGCCAGAGTTGCCCGGGTTGATCGCTGCGTCGGTCTGAATGAAGTCTTCATAAGTGTTCAGGCCGAGCTGGTTGCGGCCGGTGGCGCTGATAATACCCATGGTCACGGTCTGGCCGACGCCGAAAGGGTTGCCGATGGCCAGTGCAACGTCACCGATGCGGATGCTGTCGGAGCGGCCAATAGTGATGGACGGGATGTTCTTGAGATCAATCTTCAACACTGCCAGATCGGTTTCCGGATCATTGCCGATCACCCTGGCAATGGTTTCCCGACCGTCCTTCAGTGCAACGACGATTTGATCGGCACCGGTGGTGACATGATTGTTGGTCAGAATGTAGCCTTCCGGGCTCATCAGAACGCCGGAGCCGAGGCTCGACTCCATGCGTTTCTGCTTGGGCATGTTGTCGCCGAAGAAACGTCGGAATTGCGGGTCCTCGAACATCGGATTTGCCGCTTTGTTGACCATCTTTGTGGTGTAGAGATTGACCACCGCAGGTGCCGCCATGCCAACCGCATCGGCATACGTGACTGGCCCTTGCTGGACATAAGTGGTTTGTGGCGCCTGCTGCAGGTTGACGTCGAGGCTTGGCAGACCCACCAGATCCGGGAAGCGCTGAATAATCAGCAGTGCGACGAGTACGCCTGCCAGCAATGGCCAACCAAAAAAGCGCAGTGCCTTGAACATTGAGCAAATCCTGAAAGTGATCCGACGCTGCGGCTTGCTGCCCATCTGCGCCATAATGGGCGGCATTATACGAGCACTTGGGGTTGTGTCTCGCAAATAAGATCTTCTGAAGTGAACCATTTCAGCAGCACGACCCTATCAGCTTCAAACCACACATTCAGGAGTCTTTTATGGCTGTTGCGCTCAGCACTCTGGTAGAAGAAGCCAACCGTTATCTCGGCAGTTCGCGTATCCAGGATTATTGCCCCAACGGCTTGCAGGTCGAAGGTCGTCCGCAGGTCATGCGCATCGTCAGCGGTGTCACCGCCAGCCAGGCTTTGCTGGATGCCGCAGTGGATGCGCAGGCCGATCTGATTCTTGTGCATCACGGGTATTTCTGGAAAGGCGAGAACCCTTGCGTCGTCGGCATGAAACAGCGCCGCCTGAAAACCCTGCTCAAGCACGACATCAGCCTGCTGGCCTATCACTTGCCACTGGATGTGCATCCGGATGTGGGTAATAACGTGCAGTTGGCGCGCCAGCTGGATATCACCGTGGAAGGCCCACTGGATCCAGATAATGCCCGCGTCGTCGGCTTGGTCGGTTCGTTGAATGAACCCATGATGCCCCGCGACTTTGCCCGTCGCGTGCAGGAAGCACTGGGGCGTGAGCCGTTGTTGATTGAAGGTGCCGATATGATTCGCCGGGTGGGTTGGTGTACCGGAGGCGGGCAGGGTTACATCGATCAGGCAATCACTGCGGGTGTCGATCTGTTCATCAGCGGCGAAGCGTCTGAGCAGACCGTTCACAGTGCCCGGGAAAACGGCATCAGCTTTATTGCCGCCGGACACCACGCAACTGAACGTTACGGGGTTCAGGCGCTGGGTGACTATCTGGCGCGGCGGTTTGCACTGGAGCACCTGTTTATCGACTGTCCTAACCCGGTTTGAATACCTAACGAGACGGTATATCCATAGAACGTTTCGATCTATTGGGGCCCCTGAATAGAAGCAGGTGCTGTGCTAGAGTGCGGCCTCGAACACGGCCCGCTGGCCGTCCCGGGCGTTGTCCGGTCAATAATGAATGCAACCCGTGAGTAACCATGGTCGATAAACTGACGCATCTTAAGCAACTGGAGGCGGAAAGCATCCACATCATCCGCGAGGTCGCCGCCGAGTTTGATAACCCGGTGATGCTGTACTCCGTCGGTAAAGACTCTGCCGTAATGCTGCACCTTGCGCGCAAGGCGTTCTTTCCGGGCAAGCTGCCATTCCCGGTGATGCATGTGGACACCCGTTGGAAATTCCAGGAAATGTACCGTTTTCGTGACCAGATGGTTGAGGAAATGGGCCTGGACCTGATCGTCCACATCAACCCGGACGGCGTGGCTCAAAACATCAGCCCACTGACCCACGGCAGCTCCAAGCACACTGACATCATGAAGACCGAAGGTCTCAAGCAGGCCCTGGACAAGCACGGCTTCGATGCCGCGTTCGGTGGCGCGCGTCGTGATGAAGAAAAATCCCGTGCCAAAGAGCGCGTGTACTCGTTCCGCGACAGCAAGCACCGCTGGGATCCGAAGAACCAGCGTCCGGAGCTGTGGAACGTCTATAACGGCAACGTCAATAAAGGCGAGTCGATTCGCGTGTTCCCTCTGTCCAACTGGACCGAGCTGGACATCTGGCAGTACATCTATCTGGAAGGCATCCCGATTGTCCCGTTGTACTTCGCCGCCGAGCGCGATGTCATCGAGATGAACGGCACCTGGATCATGATCGACGACGAGCGTCTTCTGAATCACCTCAGCGATGAAGACAAGGCTCGCATCGTCAAGAAGAAAGTCCGCTTCCGTACACTTGGCGACTACCCGTTGACGGGCGCAGTCGAGTCCGAGGCCACCAGCCTCACTGACATCATTCAGGAAATGCTTCTGACGCGTACTTCCGAACGTCAAGGCCGGGTCATCGATCACGATGGCGCTGGTTCGATGGAAGAAAAGAAACGTCAGGGTTATTTCTAAAGAGCAGCTACAAGCCTCAAGTGGCAAGCTGCAAGTGAATCAAAAGCAGGTGATCGAAATGGATTTCGAGAAACTCTTGGTTTGGCAAAGAGCCAAGGCTTTGGCAGTCAATCTTTACAAGGAGATGGCTTCCTGTCCCGATTTGGCTTTCAGGAGTCAGATCACGCGCTCTGGGCTGTCGGTGCCGAGCAATATTGCGGAAGGTATGGAGCGTTTCACTGCGAAGGACAAATGCCGCTTTCTATCGATTGCTAAAGCATCCTGTGGCGAGCTAAGAACTCAGCTCATCATCGGCGGTGAAATTGGTTATATCGCTGAACCACTTGCAGCAGCCTGGATTATCGAAACCCGTGAGCTTTCAAAAATGCTTTGCGGGCTGATCAATAAAATTTCTGACTAGCTGTACGCCGACAAGCTTGCCGCTTGAAGCTTACAGCTTGGAGCTCGAATGAAATGAGTCACGCATCTGATTTGATCAGCGAGGACATCCTCGCCTATCTGGGCCAGCACGAACGCAAGGAAATGCTGCGCTTTCTTACCTGTGGCAACGTCGACGACGGCAAGAGCACGCTGATCGGGCGTCTGCTGCACGACTCCAAGATGATCTACGAAGATCACCTTGAAGCCATTACCCGCGATTCGAAGAAGTCCGGCACCACCGGCGAAGACGTCGATCTGGCGTTGCTGGTTGACGGCCTTCAGGCCGAGCGGGAGCAGGGCATCACGATTGATGTGGCCTACCGTTACTTCTCCACCGCCAAGCGCAAGTTCATCATTGCCGATACTCCGGGCCATGAGCAGTACACACGCAACATGGCGACCGGTGCATCGACCTGCGACCTGGCGATCATCCTGGTGGATGCCCGTTACGGCGTACAGACCCAGACCCGCCGTCACAGCTACATCGCATCGCTGCTGGGCATCAAACATATCGTTGTGGCCATCAACAAGATGGACCTCAATGGCTTCGACGAAAGCGTCTTCGAGTCGATCAAGTCTGATTACTTGAAGTTCGCCGACGGCATTGCGTTCAAACCGACCACCATGGCCTTCGTGCCGATGTCGGCTCTCAAGGGCGACAACGTGGTGAACAAGAGCGAGCGTTCGCCCTGGTACACCGGCCAGTCCTTGATGGAGATCCTCGAAACCGTCGAGATTGCCAACGACCGCAACTACACCGACATGCGTTTCCCGGTGCAGTACGTCAACCGTCCAAACCTGAACTTCCGTGGTTTCGCCGGTACGCTGGCGAGCGGTATCGTGCACAAGGGTGACGAAGTCGTCGTGCTTCCGTCGGGCAAGAGCAGTCGTGTCAAATCCATCGTCACCTTTGAAGGTGAGCTGGAGAGTGCCGGGCCGGGTCAGGCCGTCACTCTGACCATGGAAGACGAGATTGATATCTCCCGTGGTGACTTGCTGGTACACGCCGATAACGTTCCGCAAGTGGCTGATGCATTCGATGCCATGCTGGTATGGATGGCTGAAGAGCCGATGCTGCCGGGCAAGAAATACGACATCAAGCGTGCCACCAGCTATGTGCCGGGCTCGATTGCCAGCATCACCCATCGTGTCGATGTGAATACCTTGGCCGAAGGGCCTGCCAGTTCGCTGGGCCTGAATGAGATTGGTCGCGTCAAGATCAGCCTAGACTCGGCCATCGCGCTGGACGGTTACGACAGCAACCGCACCACGGGTTCGTTCATCGTAATTGACCGTTTGACCAATGGCACAGTGGCCGCGGGCATGATCATCGCCAAGCCCGTTGGCGGCGCAGGTGCCAATCATCACGGCGCTCTGGCTCACGTTGCGACTGAAGAGCGAGCTCAGCGTTTTGGTCAGCAGCCAGCCACTGTGCTGTTCAGCGGCCTGTCGGGCGCTGGCAAAAGCACCTTGGCTTATGCGGTCGAGCGCAAGCTGTTCGACATGGGGCGCGCGGTTTACGTGCTGGATGGACAGAATCTGCGTCACGACCTGAACACTGGTTTATCGCAGGATCGCGCCGGGCGTACTGAAAACTGGCGTCGTGCAGCTCACGTGGCACGTCAGTTCAACCAGGCAGGGTTGATTACCCTGGCCGCGTTCGTTGCGCCTGATGGCGAAGGTCGCGAGCAGGCCAAGTCTCTGATCGGAGCTGATCGCCTGCTGACCGTATACGTCCAGGCATCCCCTGCGGTTTGCCGCGAACGCGATCCACAGGGCCTGTACGCAGCCCAGGGCGATAACATTCCGGGCGAGTCCTTCCCGTACGACGTACCGCTCAATGCGGATCTGGTCATCGATACTCAAACCCTGAATCTCGAAGACAGCGTCAAGCAAGTGCTGGACCTGCTGCGCAGTCGCGGCGCGATCTGACGATCGTTTGCTGTAAAAGGAAACCCGCCAGAGATGGCGGGTTTTTTTTAGGGTGCAATAGAGCTTGTGGGGATTCTCTGTTGGTCTGCAAGTGTTGATCCTGGTGGGAGCGAATTCATTCGCGAAGAGGCCGGTACATTCGCCGCCTTTCTGCCGCCTGAAATAGTCATTCCCGAATGTAGTTGAGCTCCACCCTGTGGGAGCGAGGCTTGCCCGCGATTGAGGCAACCCGGTCCGTCAGGTATACCGCGTTATCGTTCATCGCGAGCAAGCTCAGTTCCTATCAAACATCACTCCAATAATGGATTTGAAACGCGGACCTTGTAGGAGCTAACTTGTTGGCGAAGCGGAATTTCTGACGATGCGGGTCCGACGTCTCGCCAACAAGTTGGCTCCTACAGGGTCATCCGTTTGCTTAGCGACAGCGAGGTGTCAGGGATACCGGGACCACTCCCACAGAGATAGCCGATACCTGCCGGAGCCGGGCTTGCGCGCGATTGAGGCGACTCGCTCCGTCAGGTATACCGCGTAATCGTTCATCGCGAGCAAGCTTGGCTCCTACAGGTATCGCTTATCTCTGTAGGAGCCGAGCTTGCTCGCGATGAACAATTACGCAGTCTGTCTGAAACCCGCTCCACAGATTTTGTATGTAGGGAGTCATGGGTACTGACGTTGCTACTGCAAGAATAATCAAGGCGTTAAGATAATTCAGATGCGGTATATATTTATCGCATGCTTTGAGTCAGTGGATGATTAGTTGAATGCTCAATCAATAGCTTTCAAAGGTGAAAGTATGAGTATTCAGTATGGTGTGTTTGGAAATAATGGTGCTCCGGTATTGCCGCCCAATCAGAAAATGACACCGGGGCAGTTTTTACAATCGCCCAATGGACGTTTTCGTCTGGAACTGCAAAGCGATGGCAACCTGGTTATTAAAGATAGTGGCAGTGTTGTTTGGGTCGCTGATCGCGGTCAGGCCTTTAGCATCACGTTGTCCCGCAAGCAGAGAGGTGCTCCGTGGTTTGTGGTAAGTAACAATGGCTTCCTCTACGACCCTGCCAGATCAAGGTTGTGGGTAGCTGAGAGTACGCACACCAAGGACAAGTCTTTCTGGAATCATAGTCACATCTCCATACAGGATGACGGGAATCTGGTTATTTATGACGGCCGAAAAGGCGACCTCCGATGGGCTAGATTCGGATTTACACCTGGGAGGCATCCAGTGAAAAAAGTGAAGATATGGGGACCATATAGAATATACGAATACAAGTTTTGATCGGGTTGGATCTTAGCGCTGTACAGGACAATCTGATCGGAGTGGGTCCATGTTGCATTTATGTAAAAGCTCCAGGTCTTGTTTTCCCCAGATATAGCAACTATTTGTGCAGTCTCCGGGTACGCAGCCCGAAAATAAAAGACAGGCTATCAGTAGTTTGAATTTTTTCATGCTTCCTCCGTTTTCCAAAAAGCATAGAGGTCGCAACAAAATATATATAGCCGCTGTATTCCTGAAACTGCGTAGGAAGTTTCTCCTCCAGAATTTTTTCCCGAGGCAATGTCCACAAAAAAGCCCGCCATTCTCACGAATGGCGGGCTTTCCTGATCCAGCTTTCGCTTACGGCTTTTTCAAACCGTAATGCTCATCGAGCATGCCGGGAGCGTTGGGTGATTTTGGCGCGTAGTCTTTCGGTGCTTCATTTGTGCGCGGTGGAGTCAGGCGGTCGCGGTGGACCTGGCTGGCTTCAGGGTGCAGGGCAGCCAGCAGACGCTGACGAGTCAACTCGTCGGTAGCAAGACGGTTGGCACCTTCGGCGAGATGTTCCTGTACGTCCTGATAGCTTTGCGAAAGCTTCTGGACCAGATTGGCCGTGCTATTGAAGTGAGTGACCACCTCGTTCTGATAGGCATCGAAACGCTCCTGAACGTCATCCAGCTGGCGCTGGGTTCCATTGGGAGCAGCGTTGGGCACCAGACGTGCGACCAGAAAACCGATGACAACACCGACAACCAGGGCAATGGTCGGCAACAACCAAACTAAGAGCGACAGTTCCACGAGTCCTTCCTCTATAAACGGCTTTGCTTTACGTTAACGGCTCGAACCTGCTCTGTATACCGCGACACGCTCACGGATATGCTATTTGCAGACAATCAGCTAGACGAGTCGACCCATTGCGAGGTCACGGAGTTCCTTTTTGCTCATGCGCGAAACCCCCGTATTGATCGATGGCCCGGTGGGCCAGCTTGAAGCCCTTTACCTTGATTTGCCCGATGCTACAGGCGTGGCGTTGATCTGCCATCCTAACCCGATCCAGGGCGGCACCATGCTCAACAAGGTCGTCTCGACTCTGCAACGTACGGCTCGCGATGCGGGTTTGATTACATTGCGTTTCAATTATCGTGGCGTCGGGGCGAGCGCCGGTACGTCTGAAGCGGGCCCTGGCGAAATCGAAGATGCTCAGGCCGTCGCTCGCTGGGTGCTGGAAAAACACCCCGATCTGCCCCTGACACTGTTCGGTTTTTCCTTTGGCGGTTTCGTTGCAGCCAGTCTTGCCGGCCGACTTGAGGGCGCTGGACACACGATTAGCCATCTGTTCATGGTCGCGCCTGCGGTCATGCGCTTGAGCGAGCAATATCCTCTGCCGCAGAACTGCCCACTGACCGTCATCCAGCCGGAGACCGACGAAGTCGTCGAGCCTGAACTGGTTTACCACTGGTCGGCAGCATTGCCGCGCCCACATGAACTGCTGAAAGTGGCAGAATGCGGACACTTTTTTCACGGCAAGCTCACTGATCTCAAAGATCTGATTGCGCCACGCCTTTCGAACTGATGACAGCCCCATAAGCGACCTGCCATGACTACTCGTATCCTGACCGGTATCACCACCACCGGTACGCCTCACCTGGGTAACTACGCGGGCGCCATTCGCCCGGCCATCGTTGCCAGCCGCCAGAGCGATGCTGATTCGTTCTACTTTCTGGCTGACTACCACGCCTTGATCAAGTGCGATGACCCGCTGCGCATTCAGCGCTCGCGTCTGGAAATCGCCGCAACCTGGCTGGCTGCTGGCCTGGATGTGGAGCGCGTGACCTTCTATCGCCAGTCCGATATCCCGGAAATCACCGAGCTGACCTGGCTGCTGACCTGCGTTGCTGCCAAAGGCTTGCTCAACCGTGCTCACGCGTACAAAGCGTCCGTGGACAAGAACGTCGAAACCGGTGAAGACCCGGATGCTGGCGTCACCATGGGCTTGTACAGCTACCCGGTGTTGATGGCAGCTGACATTTTGATGTTCAACGCGCATCAGGTTCCGGTGGGTCGCGACCAGATTCAGCACGTCGAGATGGCTCGCGATATCGGCCAACGCTTCAACCATCTTTTCGGCAAGGGCAGGGAGTTCTTCGTCATGCCTGAAGCCCTGATCGAGGAAAGCGTCGCCACGCTGCCAGGTCTCGACGGCCGCAAAATGTCGAAAAGCTACGACAATACGATTCCGTTGTTCAGCAGCGCCAAGGACATGAAGGATGCGATTTCGCGCATCGTGACTGACTCCAAAGCGCCGGGTGAAGCCAAGGACCCTGACAACTCCCATCTGTTCACGCTCTATCAGGCCTTCGCTACCCCGGAGCAGATCACAGAGTTCCGTTCCGACTTGTTGCAAGGTCTGGGTTGGGGCGAAGCGAAGAGTCGCCTGTTCACCTTGCTGGATAGTGAGCTGAGCGAAGCTCGTGAGAATTACCATCGTCTGATCGAACGTCCGGCTGACCTGGAAGACATTCTGCTGGCTGGCGCAGAGAAAGCCCGCAAAGTCGCCACACCTTTCCTCGGCGAGTTACGTGAAGCGGTAGGCCTGCGTTCATTCCGCAGCAATGTGCAAGTGGCCGAAACCGGCAAGAAGAAAGTTGCTAAGGGTGCACGCTTTGTCAGCTTCCGTGAAGACGATGGCAGCTTCCGTTTCCGTCTGCTGGCAGCCGATGGCGAGCAGTTGCTGTTGTCTCGCAACTTTGCTGATGGCAAGGCCGCTGGCGCAGTCAGCAAACAGCTGCAGCAGGGCAGTGAATTCGAGCTCCGTCCAGAGCATTTTGGGTTTACCCTCTGGATCAATGGTGAGCACATCGCCGAAAGTCCGCAATTCGTCGACGCTGCAGCGCGTGATGCCGCTATCGAAAGCCTCAAGCTGGCCCTTGCCCCCCAACAGGATTGATTGCCAATCTGCCGGGCCGTCGCTACAGTGACGGCCCGTTTTTGTTGCCTTGTTAGCGAATATGACCCCTCTAGAACGATACCAAGCTGATCTGAAACGCCCTGACTTCTTCCATGACGCGGCGCAGGAAACGGCTGTGCGTCACTTGCAGCGTCTCTATGATGATCTGGTTGCCGCTAACCAGAGCAAGCCGGGCATGTTCGGCAAGCTGTTTGGCAAGAAGGAACAGGCGCCGGTCAAGGGCTTGTACTTCTGGGGTGGCGTTGGCCGGGGCAAGACTTATCTGGTCGACACCTTCTTCGAAGCCCTGCCGTTCGAGCAGAAAGTCCGTACCCACTTCCACCGCTTCATGAAGCGCGTGCACGAAGAGATGAAGACCCTCAAGGGTGAAAAGAACCCGCTGACCCTCATCGCCAAACGTTTTTCAGATGAAGCGCGGGTGATCTGTTTCGATGAGTTCTTCGTGTCCGACATCACCGACGCCATGATCCTCGGCACCTTGATGGAAGAACTGTTCAAGAATGGCGTGACTCTGGTTGCGACCTCGAACATCGTCCCGGATGGCCTCTACAAGGACGGCCTGCAACGTGCGCGCTTCCTGCCCGCCATCGCGCTGATCAAACAGAACACCGAAATCGTCAACGTCGACAGCGGCGTGGACTATCGCCTGCGTCACCTTGAGCAGGCTGAGCTGTTCCACTTCCCGCTGAATGAAGCCGCGCAGGAAAGTCTGCGCAAGAGCTTCAAGGCCCTTACGCCTGATTGCGCCGAGACCATCGAAAACGATGTGCTGATGATCGAGAATCGCGAAATCCGTGCACTGCGCACTTGTGATGACGTGGCCTGGTTCGACTTCCGCGAACTGTGCGACGGCCCGCGTAGCCAGAACGATTACATCGAACTGGGCAAGATCTACCACGCCGTGTTGCTCAGTGGCGTTGAGCAGATGAGCGTCACCACCGACGACATCGCCCGACGCTTCATCAACATGGTCGACGAATTCTACGACCGTAACGTCAAGCTGATCATCTCGGCTGAAGTTGAGTTGAAGGATTTGTACACCGGTGGGCGTCTGAACTTCGAGTTCCAGCGCACGTTGAGCCGGTTGCTGGAAATGCAGTCCCATGAATTCTTGTCGCGGGCGCATAAACCCTAAGTTGGGATCTGTAGGAGTGCACGAGCACCGCGAGGCCGCGATGGCGGTGAATCAGGCAGAACGCTATCGCGGCCTCGCGGTGCTCGTGCGCTCCTACAGTTGATCGTCTGATGCCGGTGGATCAAGCCGCCTGCTGAAACTGCTGCCGATACTGATTCGGCGACAACTCTGTATGTTGACGAAACAGTCGGGCGAAGAAGCTGGCGTCGTCGTATCCGACTTCATAGCTGATGGTCTTGATGCTTTTGCGCGTGCCAGACAGCAAGCCTTTGGCGGTTTCGATGCGCAGCCTTTGCAGGTAGTGCAGGGGCTTGTCTCCGGTGGCGGTCTGGAAACGGCGCATGAAGTTGCGGATGCTCATGCCGTGATTACGGGCCACATCTTCGAAGCGAAACTTGTCGGCGAAATGCTCTTCCAGCCAGTGCTGGATTTGCAGGATCACGACGTCCTGATGCAGTTTCTGCCCGCCAAAACCCATTCGGCCCGGCGCGTAATTGCGCTGCACTTCATACAGAATGTCCCGAGCCACGGCTTGCGCGACGTTTGCACCGCAGAAGCGCTCAATCAGATAAATGTACAGGTCACAGGCTGAAGTCGTGCCGCCTGCGCAGTACAGATTGTCCGCGTCTGTCAGATGTTTCTCCTGGTTCAACAAAACATTCGGAAAACGCTCACCGAAGTCGTTGAAAAATCGCCAGTAGGTTGTCGCTTCCTTGCCATCGAGCAGGCCGGATTCTGCCAGCCAGAACACGCCGCTGGCTTCACCACAGAGCACTGCGCCGTTGGCATGTTGTTCGCGCAGCCAGGGAATGACCTGAGGGTATCTCAAACGAAGAGCGTCGAAGTTGTCCCAGAATGCCGGGATCACGATGACATCGCTTTGGTCGAGGTCGCCATCGACGGGGAGTACGACGTCGCTGAAGCTACGCACGGGCTTGCCGTCCGGGCTGACCAGTCGGGTTTCGAACGCAGGGACTCTTCCAAGGCCCAGCTGTTTGCTGTAGCGCAGAGCGGCAAGGTGGAAGAAATCCTTGGCTTGCATCAATGTGGAAGCGAACACCCCGTCAATAGCCAGGATGCTGACGCGCCGCAGGGGCGCGGAGGCGTGAGTCGACATATTCTTTTATTCTTATATGGGGAAGTGGTCAGGTTACGGCTGGATCGTCTTATTTTTTTTCGGGTGTGTCCAGCGATGGAATGCTGAGCAGGCTATTGGCCGATGTTGATCATGTGGGAGATTCTATGTTGGCCCGAAGTCCCTTAGGACCGGCTTTAGCCGGGAGGGCGGTATTTCTGGCGAAGAAGAATGGGTGGCTGTCCCGACGCCCTCCCGGCTAAAGCCGGTCCTATGTATGGACTCGCCCCTACATTCAACCTGCTTTTGAACACTGCTACCCGGTTGC
>NZ_JAWHNU010000050.1:0-52607 GCF_032582135.1 Pseudomonas syringae group sp. J309-1
CCTGGTCGTATGAGCAAGGCTGGGAACGCCTATTTGAGGTCTGCGATGTTTATGCCCTCTATGACAGCGGTGCGTTGTGATCCTTACGTGAAGGCGTTTTTCGAGGCGCTAGTGAGTCGCGGCAAGAGAAAAATGCAGGCGATCTGCGCCGTGATGCGCAAGTATCTGACCGGACTCTGGGCATGCATGCGCTCGGGAGAGGATTTTGATACGGCCAAGCTATTCAGCGAAAAACACTTCGTGAAAGCTTGACCGGCAACAGAGTATCTACAGGTCCACGCAATCAATCTTCCCCATCCCCAATCATCTTGCGCAGCAAAAACAGCACCGCCACACGCTCGGCTGGGTTGAGGTTCCTCATGGTCAGCTCGGTGATTTGCGCGGCGTGAGGCACGGTTTCCTGGACCAGTTGCCGGCCGCTGTCGGACAGGCCAACGATGACTTTGCGACGGTCCTCGGGATCGGGCTGCAGGGTAATCAGATCACGCGCTTTCAGTCGCTCGACGATCCCGCGAATCGTGGCCTGATCCACCGCCGTCGCCTTGACCAGTTCAGTCAGGGAACTGGGACCGCGATCACGCACGGCGCACAGGGTGACAAACTGCACAGCGGTCAGCTGCGAGTCGCCGACGTTCTGCTGAAAAATAGCCATATGCCGCTGATAGGCCTTGCGCAGCAAATGGCCGACCTGTTCGGAGAAGGTGTAATTGTTCTGGGTGTCTGGTGTTGGATCGGGCACGGCGTGGCTCGGGGCAGGAGGAAAAGAGGGTTACGTTAACCTGTGGACGCGGAATTAGAAAATCTTAGAGAGTGCAGGCTCATGTGGGAGCGAGGCTTGCCCGCGATGAGGGCCACACGGTCTCATGACAAACCTCAGTGTCCTTATCGCGGGCAAGCCCAGCTCCCACAGGAGGAACTGCTTCTCATGAACTTATTGCGCCAAAGAAGCCTCTGGCGCAACCACTTCCCCGCCAAGCACCACGGCCTTGTCATCCAGATAGATATCGCAACGGCGTAGCGGGATGTCCATGTGGCACGGCGTCTTGCGGGTGCCGCCAACTTCAGTATTGGGGCCGGTGGAGAACAGGAAGTTGCCGTAGAACGCCCGGGCATCCATGCACATGCCGTCGTTCTTGTCGTGCAGGCCCATGGCAGTCCACTGCGCGCGGGGCTGCAGGCCCCAGCCAATGTGGGAGATGCCGTACACCTCGGGATCATTGAAATACTTCATGTAATCGCGCAGGTATTCGGCCTCGAAACCACCCTTGATCTCGGTAATAAAACCCTTGTCGATTTCCAGAATGATCTGTTCCCGGGAGTAATTCTTGAACGGCAACAGAATATCGCCGACGTCAATAACCAGCACGCCTTCGGCGGTTTCCTCATTCGGCCATGAGAACAGAAAGCCGCTGGGCCAGTGATCCCAGCGCCCCGGCTCATCGGCAAACCCATACTCGGTGACGGACGGATACTGTCCGAGCTGCGCGCGGAAATCGCTGCCCGCTTTGGACTTCACATGGATGGAACGGGCCTCCTTGAGGACCTGCTCAGCGGCCATGACCCGCTCCTTGTCGGCCAGGGTCGGCAGCATGCGGGCCAACACTTCCGGGGGCTCTACCGCGAGCAAAATCCGGGTGCCGGTCTTGAGGATCTGCTCCTGTTCCGGTGAGTGCAGCAACATCATGGTGTCGATCACCAGATCCGCCGCCTCAAGCGCCCGTTGCGCTGCGAGGTTGCCGGTCAGCGCGGTGTCGCCGCAATAAGCGGTCATGTCGTTGCCCATGGCCTTGGGGTGGTTGAACGACGGCAGTTCAACGGCGTACACCTTCGCGCCCAGACGCTGGGCAGCCTCCATCGCAGCGCGCACGGTTCTGGGGTTTGAATAATGGCTCTTGAGCACCGCCACGCTCTGGGTCGCATCGACCTTCGACAAGGCCAGCACGTGCTCGAACATCTGGGTCAATTCGCAATCGCTTACCGCCATTTCATTTCTCCTTCGTCGTGCCTCGACGCTGTGATGTTTCGTATCTGCTTTCGCCGCCCTCACGCACCAAAGAAAGGCGCAGCGCTACAAGTCAGTGCATTTTTATAGTGTGTACACCCTATATTTACGATAAGACATCAATCGGAAGCGGTCTGCAATAGCCACGCCATATTGTTACCCAGCCACACAAACCAATAAAACAAAGGTTACATTGGGTGACATCGAAAAATAACCCGCGAATTATTTTTTTCGGCAAAGCTATTCCAATCAGAAAAAAAGAGCGTATACACTTTAAAAACACCTCGGGACGAACAACGCCCCCGACCGTCAAAGACTCTGCTACGAAGGAAACAGCCCATGCCAGATACGCAAAAGATAGCCATCGTCGGTGCAGGCCTGGGTGGGGCGGCAGCCGCCACGCTGTTGCAGCAGGCGGGTTTCAAAGTCGACATCTACGAGCAGGCGCCCGAGTTCTCGCGCATCGGTGCCGGGATCCATATGGGCCCGAACATCATGAAAATCTTTCGCCGCATGGGCATCGAACAACAGCTCAGCGACATGGGCTCGCACCCTGACTTCTGGTTCAGCCGTGACGGTGCCAGCGGCGATTACATGTCACGCATCCCGCTGGGTGAATTCGCGCTCAAGGAATACGGCGCGGCCTACATCACCGTGCATCGCGGCGACCTGCATGCCTTGCAGATGTCGAGCATTGCGCCCGGCAGCGTGCACTTCAGCAAATGTCTGAGCACCCTGGAGGAAACCGCCAATGGCGTGCGCCTGAGCTTCACCGACGGCACCACCGCCGAGGCGGATATCGTGATCGGTGCCGACGGCATCAACTCGAAAATTCGCGAAGAGTTGCTCGGTCAGGAAGCACCGCTGTACAGCGGCTGGGTAGCTCACCGGGCGCTGATTCCCAACCACGTGCTGAGCAAGTACAACCTGGATTTCGAGAACTGCGTGAAATGGTGGAGTGCCGACCGGCACATGATGGTCTACCACACCACAGGCAAACGCGATGAGTACTACTACGTCACCGGCGTGCCGCATCCTGCGTGGGAGTTCGAGGGCAACTGGATCGACAGCAGCCGCGAGGAAATGTACGAAGCGTTTGCCGGTTACCACCCCACCGTGCAGGCGTTGATTGAGTCCAGCGAAACGGTGACCAAGTGGCCGCTGCTCAATCGCAATCCGCTGCCAATCTGGAGTCGCGGGCGCATGGTGCTGCTGGGCGACGCCTGCCACCCCATGAAGCCGCACATGGCCCAGGGCGCAGGCATGGCCATTGAAGACGCCGCTATGCTGACCCGTTGCCTGCAAGCCACCGGCCTGAGCGATTACAGCACCGCGTTCGACCTCTACGAAACCGCCCGCAAGGACCGTGCTTCGCGTGTTCAAGCCGTCTCCAACGCCAATACCTGGCTGCGCACTCAGGAAGATCCGGCCTGGGTGTTTGGTTACGACCTGTATGGCCACGAACTGAAATCGGCGGTGCCAGCGTGAGTACTTTTATCCACGGCGGCAACGTCCAGGCCAACGGTATCCGTCAACATTACTTGCGCTACGGCGGCCAGGCGCACAGCAACAAGCCCGCGCTGATTCTGATACCAGGCATCACCAGCCCGGCGATCACCTGGGGCTTCGTTGCTGAACGGCTGGGTCAGCATTTCGACACTTACGTGCTGGACGCCCGAGGGCGTGGGCTCTCCTCCACGGGCCCGGAACTTGATTACAGCGTCGACACCTGCGCCGATGACATCTCGGCGTTTGCTGCTGCCATGAATCTTGATGCCTATCATTTGGTCGGTCATTCCATGGGCGCACGTTTTATCGCCCGCAGCGCTGTGCGCCAACCTAAAGGCCTGCAAAAGCTGGTGTTGATTGACCCACCCGTCTCAGGCCCGGGCCGTCGCGAATATCCGTCAAAACTGCCGTGGTACGTGGACTCGATTCGTCAGGCGCAACTGGGAATGGACGCAGAGGCCATGCGTGCGTTTTGCGCGACCTGGACCGATGAGCAACTGCAACTGCGCGCCGAATGGCTGCACACCTGTTACGAACCGGCGATCGTCCGCGCCTTCAATGACTTTCATGAGGTCGATTTTCATCAGGACCTGCCAAAGCTGCCGGTGCCTGCACTGCTGATCGTCGCAGGCCGTGGCGGTGTGATACTGGCCGAAGACGAAGCGGAAATCCTTGAACTGCAACCGGACATGCGCATCGCTCACGTGGCGAACGCCGGGCACATGATCCCCTGGGATGATCTGGAAGGGTTCTTTGCAGCCTTCGGTGACTTCCTCGGTGAAACCATCGCCTGAATCTGCAGCCTTGAGCGGAACCGAAAACGGAGTGCACGATATGAGCGAGCAACAATCTGCCGATGCCAACTATCAGGGCGTCTGGGGTCAGCGTATTGGCTTTGGCAACAAGCCAGCCTTGTTGATGATCGACTTCATGCAAGGCTACACCCAACCGGGCGCGCCGTTGTATGCAACGGGCGTGGTGAGTGCCGTGGCCGAGAGCGTCGAATTGCTGGCCTGTGCCAGACAGAACGGGATACCGGTGGTGCACACCAATATCCGCTACCATGCCGGGCATTTTGCTGACGGCGGTATCTGGGTCAAGAAGGCACCGGTGATGAAAGACATGGTGGAAGGCAACCCGCTGGCAGCGTTCTGTGAAGAGGTTTTGCCCAACGCCGACGAGGTGGTGATCAGCAAGCAGTACGCCAGTTCGTTTTTCGGCACCAGTCTGGCATCGATGCTGCACGCACAAGGGATCGACACCGTGGTGCTGGCCGGTTGCTCGACCAGCGGCTGCATTCGGGCAACGGCAGTGGATGCGGTTCAACACGGTTTCCGAACCATCGTGGTCCGCGAATGTGTTGGCGACCGCCACCCCGCTCCGCATGAAGCGAACCTGTTCGACATCGACAGCAAGTATGGGGATGTGGTTAACAAGGTGGAGGCGATGAAGCAGTTCTCGAAGTAATGGATCACCTGTAGGAGCTGCCGAAGGCTGCGAATCGCGGAGTATCAGGAAAACCCTTTCGCAGCCTTCGGCAGCTCCTACAGAAAACTCATGAACCGTTAAGAACCAGGCCATAGAGCGCTGGTCAGGCCGACACTGGCCAAACCCACTGGGCAGACGCTTCGCAAGAGCGCTTTCCAGTCTTCTGACACTGCCTTTGGAAGCCGCATGCCAGCGCTGCCGAAGTGCCTGATACATGCGGCTAAACAAAAACGATAGGTTCCGCCAGGAGACCACCATGCCCTCTGCGAATGTGAATACCACGGCGACTGACATCGCTGACCCCATCAAAGCGATGTACCGCAAGATCACCTGGAAGCTGATTCCGTTCCTGTGCTTCTGCTATCTGGCTGCCTATCTGGACCGGATCAACATTGGCTTCGCCAAGCTGCAGATGCTCGATCAACTGCACTTCAGCGAAACCGCGTTTGGCCTGGGTGCCGGGCTGTTCTTCGTCGGCTATATCCTCTTCGAAGTGCCCAGCAACCTGGTGCTGGAAAAGGTCGGGGCGAAGATCTGGATCGCCCGGATCATGATCACATGGGGTCTGCTCTCGGCCTGCACCATGCTGGTCACTACGCCCATGCAGTTCTACATTCTGCGTTTTCTGCTGGGTGCCGCTGAAGCCGGTTTTCTGCCTGGTGTGCTGTTTTACCTGACCACGTGGTTCCCCACGTATCGACGCGGACGCATCATTGCCCTGTTCATGATCGGCCTGCCCTTGTCGAGTGTGATCGGCGGTCCGCTGTCCGGCTGGATCATGGGTCACTTTGATCAGACGGCCGGATTGCGCGGCTGGCAGTGGCTGTTCATCCTTGAAGCGATCCCGAGTGTGGCGCTGGGCATCCTGACGTTCTGGGCATTGCCGAATAACCACAATGAAGCCAAATGGATGAACGCCGAAGAAAAGACCTTGCTGGAAAGCGAACTGCGTCTGGACGAGGCCGAAGCCAAAGACAGCAAGCACAGCTTCCGCGACGGCTTCTTCAATCTGAAAGTGTGGATGCTCGGTGGTATCGACTTCTCGATCCTGCTCAGCGCCTATGCCATGGGTTTCTGGATGCCGACGTTCATTCGCAACGCTGGCGTCGTCGATACCTTTCACATTGGCGTCTTGACCGCTTTGCCAAGTATCGCGGCATTGCTGGGCATGCTGCTGATCGGGGCCAGTTCGGACCGCCATCGCGAGCGTCGCTGGCACATCATCGTGCCGTTCCTGATCGGCTCGGTGGCCATGGCAAGCAGCACATTCTTCACTCACAACCTGGTGGCAACGGTGGCGCTGTTTGCTATCGCTTCGGCAGCGATTATCGGTGCGGTGCCAGTGTTCTTCAGCTTGCCTGCTACCTTCCTCAAAGGCCGCGCCGCCGCTACAGGCTTTGCGCTGGCGTGCTCACTGGCGAACATCGCCGGGCTGGTCAGCAACTCGCTGATGGGCATGGCCATCGACATCACCGGCAGCAGCGCTGGCGCCATGTGGTTCTTCGCCGGGTGCCTGATTTTGAGCAGCTTTCTGGTGATTGCGCTGCCAGCCAAGCTAGTGAATCGCTGAGGTCATGAGCCACACCAAATATCGGTAGGAGCGAACTTGTTCGCGAGACGCCAGACCTGCGAACACAGAGATAAAGCCTCGCCAACAAGTTGGCTCCTACCGGTCATTCGTTTGCTGAACGACTGCGCTACCCCACCAAATCAATCAATTGCTCACGCTGCGCGCCGGTCAGCATCGGGCCGAAACCGGCGCCCGCATTTTCCAGCATGTATTTCGGGTTACCAGTGCCGGGGATGACACACGTTACGGCCGGGTTTGCCAGCAGGAACTTCAGAGCCAGCTGCGCCCAACTGGTCACACCCACTTGCGCAGCCCAGCCGGGCAAAGGCTTGCCCTTTAACCGGCCTAGCAAGCCACCACCGCCAAACGGCCGGTTGCAGATCACCGCTACGCCCTTCTCCCTGCACAGCGGCAGGATTCGCTTCTCGACCGCACGATCATCCAGCGCGTAATTGATCTGCAAAAAATCCATCTGCTCAGCCTTGAGCACCGCTTCCACATCGTCATACGCCGACGACGTGTAATGGGTGATGCCGACATAACGAATGCGCCCTTCTTCCTTCCATTTACGCAACGTCGGCAAGTGGGTTTTCCAGTCCAGCAGGTTGTGAATCTGCATCAGGTCAATACGGTCAGTCTGCAGCAGTTTGAAAGACTCCTCCATCTGCTGAATCCCCTCCTGACGACCGCGGGTCCAGACCTTGGTGGCCAGAAATGCAGGAGAACGGGGTTTGTGTATCGACAGCAGTTCACCGGTGGTCTGCTCGGCACGACCATACATGGGTGAGCTGTCGATCAGCGTCCCGCCTTTTTCAAACAGCGCATCGAGCACAGCGGCCAAACTCTTGTAGGCCGGACTTGAAGTAGCGACATCAAAACCGCGGTAAGTACCCAGCCCGACCATGGGCAGCGGTTCGTTGCTCGACGGGATGGCTCGGGTCAGCATGGTGTTTGCTCCTGTATCCAGGGTCGAGGGCGACGTTGGCGACGTTGGTGACGATAACGACGGTGGACTGGACTGCGCAGCAGCCGAATCGAAAGTGAACACCGCCGAAGCACCAGCGGCCAGAGTCAGTATTTTTCTTCGTGTAAAAACAACAGGGTGCGTCATGGAGTTCCCCTTTTTTGCTGATGCCTGTCCTGGCACCGTTTGAGTGATCGACTCGAATGACGAGTACCGGTTCAGCAGTAACTGTTTCGAAAGGTTGAACGACGGGCGACAGCGGCACGTCAGATCTTTATCGACTCACTGACAGGTACAAGACCATGGACAAAATGATCACTGCGGATCAGCTGGCTACCACTGACCTTAGAACAATCAATGAAATCTGGCTGAGTGGATCCACCGAACTGTGTTTATGGCGCGCCGAACAGGTGTTCACCCACGATATGCTCAGCGAAGGCACTCACGACCAGAACAGCAGTCGCCTGTGGGTGAAAGTGGGCGACACCGAGGATCAGCCAACCGTGTTCGACATTGAGGCCACAGTCCGGGATTTGCTGAAAAACATGGGCATGGAGGGTGAATTTTATCCGGCGGAGCAGGCGAATACGCGCGGGTAACAGAATCGCGTAGATCAATTGAAATGCGATTCTATGTGGGAGCTGGGCTTGCCCGCGATAATCTGTAAACCCAATCGCGGGCAAGCCCAGCTCCCACATAGAAACGCGTTTCAAATCTATTTTTATCCAAATTATTGATATTAAAAGGGAACAATAATTAAAAATAAAAAACTCACCGCCCTTCAACGCCCAACTGCTTCCACATCTTTTTGGTAATCCGCTGACGATTGGCATAGCCCTTCCACGGATCGGCCTTGAGCTTGCGCAAGCGCTGTTGCAGGTTGCCGATGTTCCATTGCTGCGCTGACTTCAAGCCTTCCAGCTCCTCGCGGGCCACGGGGACCGAAACCGGCAATCCAGGCCTGGCGCGCGCCGAATAGGCGGTCACGGTGCTCGCGCCCCGGCTATTGCGCAGGTAATCAATGAAGATTTTCCCGACCCTGTTTTTCGGCCCCATGGTCGCGGTAAAGCGCTCCGGCAATTGCCTGGCAATGAATTCAGCGATGGCCTTGGCGAATGCTTTCACTGTTTCCCAGTCTGCCTGACGCTGTAATGGCACGATAATGTGCATGCCCTTGCCGCCACTGGTCTTGATAAACGCCTGCAGGCCTAACTCATCCAGCACTGCCAGGGTCATTTGCGTGGCTTCGATCATGCTACGCCACGGCAGCGCGTCGTCAGGGTCAAGGTCGAGCACGAAGTGGTCAGGGGTTTCGATGCGATCACTGGTCGCGCCCCAGGTGTGCAATTCGATAGTGCCCATTTGCGCAGCGCCCACCAGTGCTTGTACGGTATCGATTTCCATCAGGCGTGCATGTCCCGGGTCCAGTTCAGGCTCAAGTTGCTTGATGTTGGGAATGGCGAGCTTTTCAGAATGCTTCTGGAAAAACTGCTCTCCCGCGACACCTTCCGGGCAGCGCAACAAGGATACCGGACGACTTTTCAGATACGGCAGGATCCAGTCGGCAATCTCTTCGTAGTAATGCGCGAGCTCGGCTTTCTGCGCGCCACTTTCTGTATCGATCACCCGCTCTGGGTGGCTGATATTCACATCGGCAATCACTACCCGGCCTTTGCTCACAACCGAGGGTTTGTCAGCCTCTGCGGGTTTGGATCGAGATGGCTTTTTGAGTTTTTTTGCCGCCTGCGGATACTCATGAAAGACCTCACTGGCAGGCTTGTCACTGCGCAGCGCGATGAACGCGGCCTGCCGGATAATCCCTTCCCGCGTCCATTCAGCAAACTCCGCCTCACAGACCAGTTCAGGCTCAATCCAGTGAACGCCACGCCCTTGAGCACTGGTGAGTTTTTTTGCCAGCGGGGAGGATTCGCGCTCCAGCTTTTTCAGGCGTTCGCTTATCTGTTTGAGTGTCCGCTCGGAAAAGCCCGTGCCGACTCGACCGGCATACACCAGCCCCGAGTCCTCATCGTCTCCGTTTACCGCCAGCAACAATGCACCAAAGCCGCTGCGGGAACCTTGTGGCTGGGTAAAGCCGACAATGACGAACTCCTGGCGCAAGCGGCATTTGAGCTTGATCCAGTCCGGGTTGCGTTTGCTCAGATATAGACTGCCCGCCCGCTTGCCAATAACGCCCTCCAGCCCCATGGCGCTTGCGCTCTCGACAATGTCTTTAGGACGGGACATGAATGCATCCGAAAAGCGCAACAGCTTGCTACGGCTTTTGCCGAGCAGCTTTTTCAACGCAGCGCGGCGCTCCTCCACCGGGGTTTCCCGCAGATCCTGCCCTTCAATGAAGGGGGCATCGAAAAGGAAATACACCACGTCTTTACTGCGCCCGACCTCAAAAGCATTTTGCAGAGCCTGAAAATCCGGCAAGCCTTCGTCGTTGAGCATGACCATTTCGCCGTCGAGCCAACTGTCTTTGGGCCCCAACGACTGCAGCGCTTTGGCCTGCAACGGTAGACGGTCGGTCCAGTCATTGCCATTACGACTGAACAGCCGCACCTCCCCGTCAAGAATCCGGGTCATGATCCGGTAACCGTCGAACTTGATTTCGTAAAGCCAGTCGCCGGCGGGTGGCGCATCCACCAGCGTGGCGAGTTGCGGGGCGAGCGTTTCAGGCACGACGCTCGCGGCCTTGCTGGCCTTTGCAGGTTTAGTCTTTGCAGTTTTGGCATTGGCAGCTTTGGTTTTAGACGTCGTCGCTTCAGCCGGGGCCGCTTTTTTACTCGCCACCGGTTTGCCCACCAGCTTGCCGCTGATCACGCTTTGCGGCTGATCGGCCACTATGTCGTACTCAGCGCCGGGCCTGGCAATCTCGTCTTTCTCTTTGATCAGCAACCACTGTTGCTTGTCGCTACTGCCTTTAAGGCGAGTGCGGACCAGCGCCCACTCACCGGTGAGTTTCTCCCCGACCAGGGTGAACTTGAGCTTGCCGTCTTTGTAGGTTTGCTGCGGATCACCATGGGGCTGCCAGATTCCGCGATCCCAGACGATCACGTCACCGGCACCGTACTGACCTTCAGGAATACTGCCTTCGAAGCTGCCGTAACCCAGCGGGTGGTCCTCAACGTGGACCGCCAGACGTTTATGGGTCGGGTCAAGGCTCGGCCCTTTAGGCACCGCCCAGCTTTTCAGGGCGCCATCCAGCTCCAGTCGAAAATCGTAGTGCAGGTTGCGCGCATCGTGCTTGTGAATCACGAAACTCAGGGCGTGAGCCGATTTACCTTTTTTAGCATTGACCGGTGCCTCGGCAGGTTCACTGGTGATATCAAAATTACGTTTGCGTGCGTATTCGCTGGGCTGCTTGGCCATGGATGATCCTCTGCGACGTCAGGCAATACTCCTCAAGATGCCTTGGTGGTTTTCTTGCGAGGTGGTGTACGACGTTTGGCCGGGGCCTTTTCTGCAGGCTCGGCTTTTTTGGCGGCAGGTTTTGCCGGTTTTTTGCTGACCGACCCTTTACCCGCAAGGCTGCGTTTAAGCAATTCGGTAAGGTCGATGACATCAGCGCTTTTGCGATCAGTGTCTTCAGGCTCGGTTTCGACACTTTCGAGCTTGCCTTCCCGGGCCTTGGTTTCCACCAGCCCCATGATTTGATCCTGGAACGTGTCGCGGTAGTCCTCCGGCGTCCAGTCGGCGCTCATGTCTTCCACCAGCCGCTTGGCCATGGCCAGCTCGCTTTTATTGAGCTTCACGTCGGTCACCGCATCGGTCAGTTCCAGAGTGTCCAGACCACGCACTTCCGACGGCCAGCGCAGTAAAACCAGGACCATGGCTGATTCCAGCGGCATCACTGCAGCCAGATGCTGGCGGGTATGCAGGACCACATTGGCGAGCGCGACTTTTTTGGTTTGCACGAGGGTTTCGCGCAGCAATGCATAAACCTTTTCACCCCGTTTGTCGGGGGCAAGGTAGTAAGGTGTCTCGATGTTTTGCAGCGGAATCTGATCACCCGCGACGAAACCGAAAATTTCAATGGTCTGGGTCGACTTGGGGTGGGCGGCGCGAATCTCTTCTTCGCTGAGGACCACGTAGCGGCCCTTCTCGTATTGCACGCCCTTGACGATGTTCTCCTTGGTCATCTCTTTGCCGGTGACCTTGTTGATGCGCTTGTAGCCCACCGGATCCATGCTGCGCTTGTCCAGCCAGTCAAAATCCACCCCCTGTGAAGAGGTCGCCGAAACCAGCGCGACGGGGATATGCACCAGCCCGAAACTGATCGCGCCCTTCCAGATTGCCCTTGCCATCGCCTGATTCCCTTTATGAGGTGTTTAGAGTGACCGGGGCGATGGGACAAAAGTTTCGAGGGGAGTGACGGGGTGTTGTGAAGCACGAAAAAACCCGCCTCAGCGGGTTTCTTCAACGCATTCAGCTATGACCTTACCCGACGCGGGGCACGAATGCTCCGGGATCGACGTGGAACCGCGCTGCAAGCCGGGCGACCATCTCGATGGTCAAACGACGCTGGCCGCTGAGAATGCGCGACACCACGCTTTTATCACCAATTTCCGGAAGATCTGCACCGGTTAACTGGTTTTGCAGCATCAATGCCTTGAGCAGGTCCACTTCCGTCAACCCGGCTATACGCGCATTAAACGCTGAAAACTGCGGCGCTTTGCTTTCATAACGCTCAACGGTGTCACAAAGAATCTCGAGTAAATTGCTTTCGACAGATGTCAGTTCCTGACCATCGGTGAGTTCATCGATAACCTTCAACGCCTGTTGATAGTCCTCGGGCGAATCAATGTGATGCATGAAGTGCGCGCCCAGACGATCCATGTCCAGGCGAAGTGTTTCCATACGCTGTGCCAATTCGCGAATGGCTGTTTTATCTACGGTTCGTTCAGCTGATGCAGGACTCATGGTCGGATCCCCGTCTTCTGCTTTTGGTACCACTTGTTGGCCTTGGTGTATTCGGCATGGGTGTAGATGTGCTTCACGAAAACAAGTTGCTTGCTGAATTCAATAGCGGCAATCAAACGCAAATTGTTGCCGCCGATATCGATCACGTACCAGCCGTTTCTGTGGGTGAAGCGATCCAGCGTATTGAATGTACTTTTGAGTTCGCTGGAAGTCTCGGCTATTGACCTGCACAGCAAGCGATAGGTGGCATCAAGGTTCGCAGCATCATTGGGATACCGCCTTGAAGCGTCATCAAACGCAATCTTCTTGAAAACCCTCATCCATCATCCCGGTTGAATTTTTGGCAACCTTAGATATTCGTTGCCAAACTGTCAACCTGCTCGTTTGGTTTGCCCCCTTAAAAAATGGACGCTGCGTGCCAAGAAAGCTCATATTCGATAAAGATATAAAAATATGGATATCCGTTCTTTTGAGGAATAAATCCTTGCATTTATAACTAGCCACCTACTGCTGGCTGAGCAACAGCCATCCAACACATCAGCGCCGCGTGCGGCTCAAGGGTTTTGTCATGGATGTTTTCTGGTTTCTTCCGACTCACGGCGACGGCCATTTTCTGGGTACCACCAAAGGTGCTCGTCCGGTGACCTTGAACTACCTCAAGCAGGTGGCTCAGGCAGCGGACGATCTGGGCTACTACGGCGTGCTGATCCCGACCGGGCGCTCCTGTGAAGACTCTTGGGTGATCGCTTCTGCGCTGGTGCCGCTGACTGAAAAGCTGAAGTATCTGGTGGCGATTCGTCCGGGGATCATTTCACCGACTGTCTCGGCGCGTATGGCGGCAACCCTGGATCGTTTGTCTGGCGGCCGCCTGCTGATCAACGTGGTAACCGGCGGTGATCCGGACGAAAACCGCGGTGACGGCAGCTTCCTCGATCACAGCGAACGCTACGAAGTCAGCGATGAATTCCTGCAGATCTGGCGTCGTGTTTTGCAAGGCGAAGCCGTGGATTTCGAAGGCAAGCATCTGCGCGTACAAAACGCCAAGGCGCTGTATCCGCCGATTCAGAAACCTTATCCGCCGTTGTACTTCGGGGGCTCGTCCGAAGCCGCCCATGAACTGGCTGCAGATCAAGTGGATGTTTACCTGACCTGGGGCGAACCGCCAGCCGCTGTCGCTGAAAAACTCGCCGATGTCCGCGAGCGCGCAGCACGTAAAGGTCGCACGGTGAAATTCGGTATTCGCCTGCACGTTATCGTCCGCGAAACCAGTGAAGAAGCATGGAAAGCGGCCAGCACGCTGATCGAGCACATCAGCGACGAAACGATCGCGGCTGCACAGAAATCCTTCTCGCGCTTTGACTCCGAAGGCCAGCGCCGCATGGCAGCCTTGCACGATGGCCGTCGGGACAACCTGGAAATCGCTCCAAACCTGTGGGCAGGCGTGGGCCTGGTTCGGGGTGGCGCGGGTACTGCTTTGGTCGGTAATCCGCAGGAAGTCGCCGAACGCATCAAGGAATACGCCGATCTGGGAATCGAGAGCTTCATCTTCTCCGGCTACCCGCATCTGGAAGAAGCCTACCGTTTTGCCGAACTGGTTTTCCCGTTGCTGCCCGAGCCGTATCGCAGCCTGGCCGGACGTGGAATCACCAACCTGACCGGACCGTTCGGGGAAATGATTGCCAACGATTTACCGCCGCAGAAATAGGCAGTTAACGAGAACTGACATCGCGCTTTCGGATAGCGTCGCCAGCCGGGTAAACGCGATCCGGTGGGAGCGAATTCATTCGCGAAGAGGCCGGTACATCCGCTGGAGATTCGTCGACAGCGCTATCCCGGCCGCTTTCACAAGCTTGCCTCATACAAGAAGTGATCACCATGCAGCTACTGACCCTACCGCCGAACCCCGCACTGGCGACTTCAATCCGCGCCACGGCCCAGGTGTTCGAAGACCCGAAATCAAAAGCGTTGCTGGCTCACCTCAAGCAGGTCGCACCCAGCGACGCCAGCGTATTGATCATTGGCGAAACCGGCACCGGCAAGGAGCTGGTTGCGCGGCATATCCATAGCCTGAGCGAACGTCGTAACCAGCCGTTCGTTGCCGTTAATTGCGGCGCATTTGCCGAGTCACTGGTGGAGGCCGAGCTGTTCGGCCACGAGAAAGGTGCGTTCACTGGCGCCTTGAACGCCAAGGCCGGCTGGTTCGAAGAGGCCAATGGCGGCACGCTGTTTCTCGATGAAATCGGCGATCTGCCCATGCCGATTCAGGTCAAGCTGCTGCGGGTGCTGCAAGAGCGGGAGGTCGTAAGGCTGGGCTCGCGCAAAAGTATTCCCATCAATGTCAGGGTACTGGCGGCAACCAACGTGCAGTTGGAGAAAGCGATCAATGCCGGGCATTTCCGCGAGGATCTGTATTACCGACTGGATGTGGTCAACCTCGAACTGCAACCGTTGCGCGAACGTCCCGGCGATATCCTGCCGCTGGTCAGGCACTTTATCGACGCCTACAGCCTTCGGCTGGGATATGGGCCGATCCGGATTACCGCCGAAGCCGAGCGCAAACTGCAAAGCTATAGCTGGCCCGGAAATATTCGCGAGCTGGAAAACGTCATTCATCACACGCTGCTGATCTGCCGTGATGGATTGATTCAACGTGATGACCTGCGTCTGTCGAATTTGCGTATCGAGCGCCAGGACGATCAACCTGCAAACGACGAATCTGTCGACGCACTACTGGAGCGAGCCTTCCATAAACTGTTCGAGGAACAGGCTGGGGCGCTGCACGAAAAAGTCGAAGACGCGTTGCTGCGGGCAGCCTACCGCTTCAGTCACTACAACCAGGTTCACACCGCCGCATTGCTGGGCTTGACCCGCAATGTCACTCGCACCCGCCTGATCAAGATCGGGGAACTGGCGGTGAACAAACGACGGCCCGGCGAAAACTTGCAGGGTGACCGGGTGATGCAGGTTTCAGTCTGAACAGTGCTCTGCCTGTCAGCTTCTGGCCTGGATAGTCCGAGAGACCTGCCAGCTATTGAAGGTCACTGCACTGACCTGATGCCGACGCAGCAACGTCATGAAATCCTGCTCATTCGCCTCGGCATTGAGCAGCGCCTCTTCACTGGCTCGCCGTGATCGCCAGAGCGTCTGCCCAAGCACTCTGCAGCCGTCATCGCTGGCCTGAACGGTGGCACTGATAAAACCGGGATACGTGCAGGTATAGCGCTCGACTTGCTCGGTCAGGGCCGTTACCAGTCCGGATTGTTGAGCGGGACTTACGGTGAATTCAATGAGCTGGTTGAAGCGAAGATTCTCTTCTGCTGACGCCATGACTGCCTCCCGTCAAACAAAAATATAACTACCTGATTTTTAATTGCTTTTACTGTAGGAGTGAGCTTGCTCGCGATAGCGTCGGGGCAGGCGATAATTTCTCAACCGATCTACCGCTATCGCGAGCAGGCTCACTCCTACAGAACCCCATATTGGCTGTGCGACAGCACTGTGTCCCCGGTCCAGCAGGATGAACTTTGTTCGCGAGACGCATGACGTGGTTCATCAGGCAGATCGTCTCGCCAACACGTTGGCTCCTGCAGGGGACTGTGTTTGCCGTGATAACGGAGTATTGCCAACCGAGGCCTCGAAGGGTAAAACCTCTACTTAACTAGAGGTCAAGCAGTCACTTATGATAACCAGCAAAAAATCTGGCCCTGCGAGTAAGCAGTTGACCGTCGGCCAATTGGCGGCCCGCAGTGGGGTTGCGGTCACCGCCCTGCACTTTTATGAAACCAAGGGGTTGATCAGCAGCCAGCGCAATGCGGGCAATCAACGCCGCTACCCCAGAGAAATGCTGCGGCGAGTGGCTCTGATCAAGGTCGCCCAGCGACTGGGTATCCCGTTGGCCAGCATCCATGCCGCCCTGCAAACACTGCCGGAAAAACGCACGCCGACTGCGGCTGACTGGAACAAATTGTCGGCCCAGTGGAAGGAAGAACTCGACGACCGCATCGCGCGCCTGACAGACCTGCGCGATCAGCTCACCGGTTGCATCGGCTGTGGCTGCCTGTCGATGCAAGCCTGCCCGCTGCGCAACTGGGGGGACAAACTGGGCGAACAGGGAAATGGCCCGGTTTTGCTGGATCAGGATTGAAGAGTTTCAGCGCCTGTATCGTTTCCGGACCTGAGGCCGCTCCAACAGGCGTTACTTCGTTGGAGCAGGGCTTGGTCTGGGCCGCATCCGGACGATATAGGCGTAAGGTCTTAAGCCAAATGAGTTCCGACCAACCGCCCCGCCAACGCCTTGGCTTGCAGCGCTACATCCGTCACGGCCGTACTTTCCCACCACAGCCCCCGCAATGGCGGGCCCATGGCGAACAACCGGTCAGACACCCGCCCTTGCGCATCCAGCACCGCTCCGCCCTGGTCGGCGGCGATGCCCAGCGCCAGCGGGCCAGGTTGAATCAGACCTCGCGCCAGCAGTTGTCGAGGCAAAGGCCGATCCACGCGTCGCCAGTCGTATTCGATGCCCGTGGAATTGATCAGCGCATCCCCCACGATCGTTGAAGTTTCACCCTGACCACGGTGTCGAATACGAATTTGTAATTGGCCCGAAGGCAGGACCTCAAACCCTTGCAACGAAGCGGCCTGAATCGTCACTCGTCCTTGATCAATCAGTTGCGCAAGCAGTGCAGCGCTCAGCGGCGGTGAGCGATGGTGATGGCTTTCCCACCATGGCCGCACGTGGCGCACGAACTGGCGGCGCTGCACATCCGGGGCCTGATGCCATAACCGGCCGATGTTAGCCCGCACGGTATCCAGTGGCGCTTGCCAGTCGACTCCCCTTTCAATCGCCTGCGCACATTGCTCGCGCACTTTGCGCAGCAACTGCCGAGGGCTGCGAAGGGTGTGATCTTCGCCGAGAAAATCCACCCAGACTGGCGGCTGCCGACGAACATGAGGCAGCAACCCATGCCGGGAAAATATATCGACAGGGCCGCGATGCCCTGACTGCTGCAACGACACCACCGCATCGACCATGGTCAGCCCGGAACCAATGATCAGCACCCGCGCCTGCGGATCGAGTTGCCGCATCGCGCTGACATCCCACGGATCTACCGCAGCAGCATTCAGTCCGTCGGACTGCCGTTGCGGGGTGCGGGACGCGGCGTACATTCCGGTAGCCAAAACCGCAAAACGCCCGTGCAGGGACTGACCGTCCGCCAGACTCAGCGTCACCCCCTGCGCCTGGGTTTCCAGGTCGACCACCTCACCGCGCACATGCTCGACACTTGAACCGTAACGCGAGCCAATTGATCGAGCCTCGGCCAGACGCTGCTGCACATACAGGCCAAAAATACCCCGTGGCGGAAACAGCTCAGCCACGGGCACATCCTGCTCAAAGGATTCGGGCCAGCCACCTTCCGCGATGAATTGCGTCAGCCATTGGGTCAAGTCGTCGGCGTTGTCCGGATCGACACTCATGCGCGCCGCGTTGCCATTGAGCGTATGCCCCAACTCCGTGGCGCTGTAGGCCTCGCCCCGGCCCAGTTCGCTACGCGTTTCAATGATAGAGATGCGCCGGTTGCCCGGCAGGCGCAGCAACTGAACCGCCAGCATGCTGCCGCTCAGGCCGCCGCCAATAATCAAAACGTCAGCCGGGTGTTTGTCGCTGGAACTCATAGATCAGGTTCGCTCTTCTAAAATCTCAAGCCGGGGTCGATATCAACAGTGCGTTCAATGCACAGCCCGTGCCCGCGGCTCAATCCCGCTGTTCACGACAGATCAGCCGCGCGCCGTTATTGAATAAGATGCTGAGCCAACACAACTGTTGATTACCTGTTTATCAGGCAACAGCTCACAGCACGACGTTACGGACGAATCGCACCCGGACCTGCCCGTCGTTGCGATAACTGTGGGCCTGGTTGCTGGCAAACATGAAAAACTCCCCCGGACCGACTGCCTGTGTGCGCTCCACCAGAATGACGGTCAGGTGCCCTTCGACCACATAAACCTGATCACTCCAGCCGTCAGGATCGGCCTCGGACTGATACGCCTCTCCCGGCTCCAGACAGAACTCCCAGAGTTCGACTTCACGTCTGGCTGTGGCTTTGGCCAAAAGGACTGCACGGCTGCCCGGTATCGATCCGGCCCAGGCCACCTCGTTGATGCGACTGGGGTCACGATGCTCAGGAGCCTGAATCAGATCGCTGAACGCTACATCCAGCGCTTCGGCGACGCGATCAAGGGTCGCAAGGCTGACGTTTTTCTCCCCCGCCTCAATGGCCACCAGCATGCGCCGACTGACCCCGGATTTTTCCGCCAGCGCGGTCTGGCTCATGTCCTGCCCGTTGCGCAACCGTCGCACGTTTTGACTGACGTGCTGCAAAACCGGGGCGCGTTGCGAATTATCGTTGCTCAATATTTTATTCTCTCGAAATCATTGCGCAGTATACTGCCCAGCTTTAAAACTCAGGTCGATGTATCACGCAAGCCTGTAAACGCCAGTGAGAAGCATGAAGTCTACCTCTATCAAGCCCCGTATCAGCAAAGCTGAAGTTGTACTGATCCTGATCACCCTGCTGTGGGGCGGCACATTCCTGATCGTACAACACGCCATGACCGTCAGCGGCCCGATGTTTTTCGTAGGCCTGCGCTTTGCAGCGGCGGCAATCATCGTCGCGCTGTGTTCGTTAAGCGTGTTGCGCGGCATGACCCTGCTTGAAATAAAAGCCGGGGTCGCGATCGGTGCGGCCATCATGCTTGGCTACGGATTACAGACCATCGGTTTGCAAACTATTCCCAGCAGCCAGTCAGCTTTTATTACGGCGCTTTATGTCCCTTTCGTACCGCTGCTGCAATGGCTGGTACTGGGACGTCGGCCGGGGTTGATGCCCAGCGTGGGGATCTGTCTGGCCTTTACCGGGCTGATCTTGCTGTCGGGGCCATCCGGAGCAAGTCTGCAATTCAGCGCGGGGGAAATAGCGACGATCATCTGCGCGATTGCAGTGGCCGCCGAGATCATCATGATCAGTGCTTACGGTGGCAAGGTCGATGTGCGCCGGGTCACCGTGGTGCAACTGGCTACCGCTTCATTGCTGTCATTCCTGATGATCGCACCGACGGGCGAGGCCTTGCCGGATTTTTCCTGGATGCTGGTTATCAGCGCGGTGGGGCTCGGGGCCATGAGCGCAGTGATTCAAGTGGCCATGAACTGGGCACAGAAGACCGTTTCCCCAACCCGCGCCACTGTAATCTATGCCGGTGAGCCGGTGTGGGCCGGAATCTTTGGTCGCCTTGCCGGTGAGCGCCTACCCGGCGTCGCGTTAATTGGCGCAGCGCTCATCGTCGCGGCGGTGATCGTCAGTGAAATGAAACGCCGCACTGCATCGACCACGGCATCCACTGAAGAACAGACCGGAACCGACCCGGTGTTTAAAGAAACGGATTAACACGCGAAAAATCCGGCTATAAATAAACAGAACTCAGCTTCTGCCTACAAGGTCTGTAGGATTCTGCGACACCTTGGCGTTTGGTGTTACACAGTCCAGCACGTATGATCCTTGACATTTCCCTGCAGATTAGAAGCCTATGTCTCTGATAGTTCTACTGCTTCTGCCTTTCATCGGCAGCTGTCTGGCGGCATTTTTGCCGCACAACGCGCGTAACGCTGAATCCATTCTCGCCGGCCTTGTGGCCGTTACCGGCGCGATTCAGGTTGCCTTGTGGTACCCGCAAATCGTCGACGGCGGTGTGATCCGCGAAGAATATTTCTGGCTACCCAGTCTGGGGTTGAATTTCGTCCTGCGCATGGACGGCTTCGCCTGGATGTTCTCGATGCTGGTGCTGGGCATCGGCACGCTGGTTTCGTTATACGCCCGCTACTACATGTCTCCGGATGATCCGGTGCCGCGGTTTTTTGCGTTCTTCCTGGCGTTTATGGGCGCCATGCTGGGTCTGGTGATTTCCGGCAATCTGATTCAGATCGTGTTCTTCTGGGAGCTGACCAGTCTTTTCTCATTCCTGCTGATTGGCTACTGGCACCATCGGGCAGACGCTCGACGCGGTGCTTATATGGCATTGATGGTCACCGGTGCAGGCGGTCTCGCGCTGTTGGTAGGCGTCATGCTGCTCGGTCATGTCGTGGGCAGCTATGATCTGGACCGCGTGCTGGCCTCAGGCGAAGCGATCCGCGCCCACGCCTTGTACCCAGTCTTGCTGACCCTGATCCTGATAGGCGCATTAAGCAAAAGTGCGCAGTTCCCGTTCCACTTCTGGCTACCCCACGCGATGGCGGCCCCGACGCCGGTGTCGGCGTATCTGCACTCGGCGACCATGGTCAAGGCAGGCGTGTTTCTACTGGCCCGTTTCTGGCCTGCCCTTTCCGGCAGCGAGCAATGGTTCTGGATCGTCAGCGGTGCAGGTGCCTGCACCCTGATCATCGGTGCCTACGCAGCGATTTTCCAGAATGACCTCAAGGGCCTGCTGGCCTATTCGACCATTAGCCACCTGGGGTTGATTACCCTGCTGCTGGGCTTGAACAGCCCGCTGGCAGCGGTCGCGGCAGTCTTCCACATTCTCAACCACGCGACCTTCAAAGCCTCGCTGTTCATGGCCGCAGGGATTATCGACCACGAAAGCGGCACGCGGGACATCCGCAAACTGAGTGGACTTGTCACCCTGATTCCCTATACCGCGACGCTGGCCATGGTCGCCAGCGCGTCGATGGCGGGCGTACCCCTGTTGAACGGTTTCCTGTCCAAGGAAATGTTTTTCGCTGAAACAGTATTCGTCAGCTCCTCGGCCTGGGTAGAGATGGCTTTGCCGGTGATCGCCACCATCGCCGGGGCGTTCAGTGTTGCTTATTCATTGCGCTTCACCGTCGATGTCTTCTTCGGTCCGAAAGCGACCAATCTGCCCCACACACCTCATGAGCCTCCGCGCTGGATGCGTGCGCCAGTGGAGTTTCTGGTGATCGCCTGTGTGATCGTCGGGATCTTCCCTTCGCAATCCGTGGCACCGCTGCTGGCTGCCGCGGCGCAACCTGTCGTAGGCGGCACGCTGCCTGAGTACAGCCTGGCCATCTGGCACGGCTGGAACGCCCCCATGATCATGAGCCTGATTGCCATGGCTGGCGGCGTGCTGCTCTATCTATTGCTGCGCAACTCGTTCAAACAGAACCGCTTCACTGGCCCGCCGCTGGTGCAGCGCATGAACGGCAAGCGCTTCTTCGAGCGTTCGCTGGTGATCATGACCCGCTGGGCACGGCGTTTCGAAAGTCTCATCAGTACCCGTCGCCTGCAACCTCAGTTATTTCTGGTGGTGTTGGCAGCACTGATTGGCGGTTTTATCCCGATGTATTTCAGTGGCCTGACGTGGGGCGACCGGCCGAAGATTCCGGGTTCGGGCGTCTTCGTCACGTTGTGGCTGATCGCAATCGCCTGTGCACTGGGCGCGGCCTGGCAAGGCAAGTACCACCGCCTGGCGGCCGTCGTGATGGTCAGTGTTTGCGGGCTGATGACCTGCGTGACATTCGTCTGGTTCTCCGCACCCGATCTGGCCCTTACACAACTGGTGGTGGAAGTAGTCACCTCAGTCTTGATCCTGCTGGGGCTGCGTTGGCTGCCACGACGTAACGAGAACGTGGCGCCTTCGCTCAGCAGCCGGGTCCGTGCACGAAATCGTCGGGTTCGCGACTTCATTCTGTCGGCACTGGTCGGCGGTGGCATGGCGCTGCTGTCCTACGCGATGCTGACGCGTGCGACGCCCAACACCATTTCCTCGTTCTATCTCAGCCGCGCCATTCCCGAAGGCGGTGGCAGCAATGTGGTGAACGTGATGCTGGTGGATTTCCGGGGTTTCGACACCTTCGGCGAAATCACCGTGCTGGCGGCTGTGGCCTTGACTGTGTTTGCCCTGCTGCGCCGCTTCCGTCCGCCCAAGGAAAGTATTCCGTTACCCGCCCAGCAGCGTTTGCTGGCTCCGGATGTGGTAACTGACCTGGTCAATCCGCGCAGCGCCAGTGATACCGCGCTGGGCTTCATGATGGTTCCGGCAGTACTGGTGCGCCTGCTGCTGCCGATTGCTGTGGTGATTTCGATGTACCTGTTCATGCGTGGGCACAACCAGCCGGGGGGCGGTTTTGTCGCCGGTCTGGTGATGTCCGTGGCCTTTATTCTGCAATACATGGTCGCGGGTACGCAGTGGGTGGAGGCTCAGATGAGCCTGCGGCCACTGCGCTGGATGGGCACCGGCTTGTTGTTTGCGATTGGCACCGGTCTGGGCTCGATGTTCCTGGGTTATCCGTTCATGACCACCCACACCGCGCATCTGGACCTGCCGTTGCTGGGCGATATCCATGTCGCGAGCGCGTTGTTTTTTGATGTAGGGGTCTACGCGGTTGTCGTGGGATCGACACTGCTGATTCTCACGGCACTGGCGCACCAGTCGGTGCGTAGCCACCGACCTACTTCGCTGCCCAAACCGGTGCCGAACCCAATCGCCGACATTGTCGCCGCACAACAAGGAGCCTCCTGATGGAAGAAGTTATCGCGATTGCCATCGGCGTACTGGCGGCCTCGGGCGTCTGGTTGATCCTGCGTCCGCGGACCTTCCAGGTGGTCATGGGCCTTTGCCTGCTGTCCTACGGCGTCAACCTGTTCATCTTCAGCATGGGCAGCCTGTTCATCGGCCGGGAGCCGATCATCAAGGACGGCGTTCCTCAGGACCTGCTGAATTACACCGACCCGCTGCCCCAGGCACTGGTGCTGACCGCCATCGTAATCAGCTTTGCCATGACCGCGCTGTTTCTGGTGCTGCTGCTGGCGTCCAGAGGGTTGACCGGCACCGACCACGTTGACGGCCGGGAGCCCAAAGAATGACGTTGATGAATCAACTGATCGTGGCACCGATTCTGCTGCCGTTGTTGACGGCTGCGATCATGCTCTGGCTCGGTGAGAAACACCGCCCGCTCAAAGCGCGGATCAATCTGCTTTCGAGCATCCTCGGCCTGGCCATTTCTGTCACCTTGTTCATGTGGGTGCAGAAAACCGGCACTACGGGCTCGATCGGCGTTTACTTGCCCGGCAACTGGGAAGTGCCGTTTGGCATTGTGCTGGTGGTGGATCACCTGTCGGCAATGATGCTGGTGCTGACTGGCATCGTCGGTGTGTGCGCCCTGCTCTTCGCCCTGGCTCGCTGGGACCGCGCCGGTTCCAGCTTCCACGCCTTGTTCCAGATTCAACTGATGGGCCTGTATGGGGCATTCCTCACCGCCGATCTGTTCAACCTGTTCGTGTTTTTTGAAGTCATGCTCGCGGCCTCCTACGGCCTGATGCTGCACGGCTCGGGCCGTGCCCGCGTCTCCGCAGGCTTGCATTACATTGCGATCAACCTGCTGGCGTCCTCGCTGTTCCTGATTGGCGCCGCCCTAATCTATGGCGTGACCGGCACACTGAACATGGCTGACCTGGCCATCAAGATTCCGCAGGTACCGGAGGCCGATCTGGGCCTGCTGCACGCCGGCGCCGCGATTCTTGCGGTGGCATTCCTGACCAAGGCTGGCATGTGGCCGCTGAACTTCTGGCTGGTGCCCGCCTACTCCGCCGCCAGTGCGCCCGTGGCAGCTATTTTCGCGATCATGACCAAGGTCGGCATTTACACCTTGCTGCGGCTCTGGACCTTGCTGTTTTCAGTGCAGGCTGGTCCTTCTGCGTTCTTTGGCGGCGACTGGCTGATCTATGGCGGTATGGCAACAATTCTTACCGCAGCAGTGGCAATCATCGCGGCACAACGCCTGGAGCGTATGGCAGCGCTGAGCATTCTCGTCTCGGCCGGCATTCTCTTGTCCGCCATCGGTTTCGCCCAGCCAAGCCTCACAGCAGGCGCGCTGTTTTACATGGTCAGCTCGACCCTGGCACTCAGCGCCATGTTTCTTATCGCTGAACTCATCGAACGCTCGCGCTCAGCCAATGAGTTGCCACTGGAAGACGATGCCGACCAGTTACCGCGGACCGTGGAATCATTGAATCCACCGCCAGGCACCAACCTTGATGACCAGCAGAAAGCCGTGGTCGGTCAGGTAATCCCGATGACCGTGGCATTTATTGGCTTGAGCTTCATTGCCTGCGCCTTGCTGATCATCGGCATGCCGCCGCTTTCCGGATTTATCGGCAAATTGACGTTGCTCAGCGCGCTGCTTAACCCGCTTGGACTGGATGTGGCCCAGGACGAAACGATTTCGAGCCAGGGCTGGTTGCTGGTGGGTTTGCTGATTTTCTCCGGCCTTGCTTCGCTGATGGCCTTCTCCAGGATCGGCATCCAGCGCTTCTGGACCCCACAGGAACGCCCTTCGCCGCTGCTGCGGCACTATGAGTGCGTGCCCATCGTGATCCTGCTGGGCTTGTGTATCACCCTGACATTCCAGGCCGAACCACTGCTGCGTTATACCCGCGACACGGCCGCCGCGCTGCACGAACCCAAACAGTACATTCAGTCGGTAATGGCCACCCGGCCGTTGCCCGGGCCGGTCAGTGACACTGCAGTCTCGGCGGTGCAACCATGAAGCGTTATTTCCCTGCTCCGTGGTTCTCCCTTGCACTGGCGGTGCTGTGGCTGGTACTGAATCTCTCGATCAGTCCCGGCAATCTGATTCTGGCAGCCGTGCTGGGTTTCCTCGCCCCTCTGCTGATGTCTCCACTTCGCCCGTTGCCTGTGAGCATCAAACGACCGGGCGTGATCTTCAAACTGTTCTTTCTTGTGGGTCGCGATGTCATTGGCTCGAATCTGGAGGTGGGCTGGAGAGTCTGGAATGTAAAACGACGCCCACCGCGCTCGGCCTTTGTAAAAGTCCCGCTGGACCTGCACAACGCCAATGGTCTGGCAGCCCTGGCCATTATCACCACGGTGGTTCCAGGGACCGTCTGGTCAGAACTTGCGCTGGACCGCAGCGTACTGCTCATGCATGTTTTCGATCTGGAAGATGAGTCGCAGTTTATCGAGCATTTCAAAACTACCTATGAGCGCCCGCTGATGGAGATTTTCCAATGAGTGCCTTGCTCGGCAATGCCATTCTGGCCAGCTTGTTCATCTTCGCTCTGGCCATGGTCTTCACCCTGATTCGCCTTTTCAAGGGCCCCTCGGCTCAGGATCGGGTACTGGCTCTGGATTACCTCTACATCATCGCCATGCTGATGATGCTGGTACTGGGCATTCGTTATGCCAGTGATACCTATTTCGAGGCGGCTTTGTTGATTGCACTGTTTGGCTTTGTCGGCTCTTTTGCCCTGGCCAAATTCCTGCTGCGTGGAGAAGTGATCGAATGAACTCGACAGTGGTGCTGCCCTTCTGGGTCGAAATCCTCACCGCCATACTGCTGATCGCCAGCAGTCTGTTCGCCCTGACCGGCGCACTGGGCTTGCTGAGCCTGAAGGACTTTTTTCAACGCATGCATCCGCCTGCGCTGGCCTCGACACTGGGTGCCTGGTGTGTTGCGCTCGCCTCGATTGTGTACTTCTCGGCGCTCAAGTCAGAACCGGTGATCCACGCGTGGCTGATTCCGGTGCTGCTTGCTATCACCGTCCCGGTGACCACTCTGCTGCTCGCCCGCACCGGGCTGTTTCGTAAGCGCATGGCGGGCGACGATGTGCCACCGGAAGTCAGCAGTGGTGGTCAGCAAGGTGACTCCAGCGGCAGTTGAGTCGCTGCCTGCCGGGTTTACTCGCTGGCCTTGAAGGTCAGCTCGCCCTTGCGCCACTTTGCGGCTTTGGTGGTCGCAGTCTTCAGGGTCTTGGTCAATCCGCCCTGCAATTGCTCGTGGGCTGCAAAGACCATCATGATGCTCTGACCTTCCTTGAACACGATACCGTGCCCTTCAGGAATATCGACATAGGCATATTCGCCAAGGCCATAGACGGTCAGTTTGATTTCACGAAACTTGATTTCGAATTTTCCGCCTTCTCGGCTGGGCAATACGGCTGCGCGAAAATGATCGCCGACCTTCAGCTCAAGCCGCGGCTTGTCGTCGACAACCAGCGCTGTTTCAGTATCGATTTCAGCGATGTAAATGCCTTCAGCAGACTGCTCGCAGACATAAACAAAACGGGACTGGAACTGTTTTACCAACTTCGCCCGCAGATCACCAAGCACGAACAGCGCGTGTGTCTCCAGATTACTTACTGCCAAAGTTAAAACCCCCAACTTGAAAATGATCCCGTCCGGAGACAACCGGACGGTCAGAAAAAGCTATCGCTACCTTGTTGTAGCGCATCAGACGGGCAGTTCCCTTGCGTGCTCTTGCAGCAATTGCAGCCACATGGCACCGCCAACCCAGGCCAGGGGTGCTTGTGCAGAGAACGTCGACGATACCGAAAGCGCGATGAGCGCTGGCATTCGGTGGATTCTACCGGTTGGAGATGCCTGCCGCCTATATCCGTTTTGTGCATATCGACAGATGTAGTCCATTCAGACAACAAGAAGAGCATTATGCCTCGCCCTTCAGGGCACATTCCTACTCCAATCTTCATGCGAGACGACAGAGCATTTCTAATTGCTGCGACTAAAGGCGGCCAGCGACGGTCAACAACTGCCATACTCGCCTGCATCAAGAATGCTGTCCTGCGCACGCAAGCTCAGGTCGAAAGCAACTCGTCATCCAGGGGAAGATAAGCAGTGACTGAATTTGATATCGGCGAGTTTTTTATCTGGGGTGAATCCAGAGAAGTAGAGGGTGAGTTTCAGGCCGTCATCGTCATGCGCGCCAAGCAATCTGTAAATACCATTTCCTGTCATCAGGTAGAAAAAGACCGCTGGTTCAAAACCGCAGACCTGGCGGCCAAAGCGGCCCAGGAGTCAGCCAGGGAACTGAAAGATGCCGTTGATGCCGGCGCATTGAACACCTGACGCTATTTGCGTCGAACTCTTGGGTCATGGATACGCTCAGATGCTTTACGCAGCTTCAAGCGTGCAACCGAAAGATCGGGTCAAGCCCGCCGAGGAGATGATATGGATTTGGAAACACCGACCCTGGCCACCTTGTTTGAACAACTGGGCCTGAATTCAGACCAGGAGAGCATCGATGCGTTTGTTGATAAGCATGGTCCGCTGCATGGTGACGCCAAGGTATCCGAGGCAGAGTTCTGGACGCAGCCGCAACGCGACTGCCTCAAGGAGAAATTGTTGCTGGATGACGATTGGGCCCCAGTAGTTGACGAGTTGAACGCGCTGCTCCACGAAGCCAAGTAAACTCTCGCAAAAAATGGCCCCGGTTAACCGGGGCCATTGCTTTTGCAGCTATAAGATCTCCAGTGAAACTAACCTCGCCCCTCCTGATTCGGCCAACGAACACGCCCCCCACTTTGCGGCGCATGCACAAACAGAGCGTCGTTGAATTTGTGACGGCTGTCGATCAATGCATCCCAGTGCGCAGATCGATGGATGTAACGATGACGCAGCATTTGTTCCTCTTCTGCATCAAGTGAGTAAGCCGCCCCTCGTGCATAGGCAATCAGCTTGCGGGCGACACCTTGCAGTTCAGGCAGGATCAGGAAATCCTGTGAGCCAGGAATGGGGTTGAAAGGAACGCCTTCATCACACGCAAGCGCATGCATGACACGCAGATGGACTCTGGACAGGTGTCCGAACACCTGACGCTGCAAGCAAACAGCAGCCATCACCGCCTTGCCGACGCCCCTGTTGTAAGGTCCTTTGGTCGGGCGTTCCTTGCAGGCTATAGACAGTGAAGCTTCAGCGTCTTTTGGATCAATCAACGCAGCCTGATCCATGCCCTTCATTTCTGCAAACGCCTGCTGCCAGGCCTGGGTTGATTCGTTGGGAGTCGCACCCTCTACAAAACTCCAGATCGGTCGGGTCAACAGTACCTTCTCGATCATCTGCGGATGGTAGCCACCGCCGATATCCGAATGCACTCCCGGCAGCACAATTTCCATTGGCCAATGTGGCAGGACACTGTTGAGCGCAAAGTTGCGGCGCTCCTCGTCGCGGGCGACCAGATGCAAAACCTGCTCGGCGCACCCGGGGGGCAAGTAGAGATTAACTTTGTCATTGTGGGCGTCTCCAAGATTCCCCATATCCCGGATACCGCCAACTGCTGCAACGGTATCAAACAGGCCGATCACTTTCATTCTGACGCTGCCGTTCTGCCAGGAAAAGCCAGGACTCAGTGGTACTCGACGCCGATTGAGCATGGGCTCCAGCTCGCCTTTATCTTCCTTGAGCACCTCATTGGCAAAATGCCTGGCAGCAGCAGCCCCCCGACTGAAACCAAATACGTCCAGTTCCAGAGTGCTGATAAAACAGCCAGGGTTGAGCTGGGAAAATGTCGTCAGGAGAGCCCCAAGCTTCTCGACCGCCCGTGAGACTTTGGAAATAACGCCGGTTCTACCGCGGCCAAAGCTTTGTCCAGGCCAGACTGAATCACGCCCCCCCGATAAAGTGCCAATCCCGCTCACATAAATGGGCCAATACACTTTAAGACCGTCACCCAGGTTACTGGCGACGGGTCGATTGCAGTAGAGATCCGCCAATCTGGCAATGTTACTTAGATCATTACTGTAACTGCTGTTTGGGTCACTGTGCCTCCCACCACATTCAGCAATATGTTTATTTGCGCTGATCTCGGCCATGGCCCGGCAATCAGCTCCGATCTGGCTGTTGCTGCGATTATTCCCTGTACCATCGAAGAACACGCCAACGCGTACGGTCACCCCCAGTGTTGCAGTTCCCGAAGCGCCCTGTGCAATCAATACATTCCTTGTATTTTTCATCACATATCCGCCTATTGCGCAGCAGGTCATCAAGCTGCGTTAAATCAATTAAAAAACCTTGATATAAGCATCTTGCGCAGCAATAAACTTTCGTCAACGTGGGCACAACACTTTCAGAAACCTCCTACAGCCCTGAAAGATTAAAACAACAAAGTCTTACAATAATAGGCAACCCAAACATGAGACGTGCTTTACAAAAGCCTGATTTCTCAATCGCCTGCCTGGACAGTTCGCGAATCAGAGATAGTTACGTTTGTGGCCTATAGCCCATCCGCAGACCACCCCAATGACGCCCTTTGACCATAATAGGTACGGACAAATCATGCATGAGCTCACCCGTGTCACGGGTATAGGTTTGCAGCAGTACCGCCTGCTGGTGACTGCCGCAGCGAATACCGGTGCGATCATCGAATTTGCGCTTGCTGCGACTTTTCACCGTATCGACAGCGACATCGCCTGTCAGCGGTTGACTGAAGGCTTTGTTATGGGTGGGCACATAACCCTCAGGGGTGCAGGCAATTACAAAAACCAGACCGTCATGACGTGACAGAACAGGCTCCTGAATCGCAGGCAAGACCTCATCGGTGTAACGATCAAAGCGGGTCTGGAATTTGGCGGGCCGGGTATTGGCGACCGGCTGATAGCTACGGTCGAACAAGTCATTCATCGTGATCCGGTTTGCGTCGACATCCGCTTCGAATTTTGCCGCAATCTGACTGGCCCCCTCCCGGGCCAGGTCGTAGACACGCTGGTGATAGTCGTCCAGCCCAACCTCCGCCAGGCGTTCACTGATCGTTTCAGCCTGACCTTCCATCTGTACCGCAGCATCAGCCAGTTTGCGCGTCTGCTCGTCGCTGATCGCCAGATCGCTGCGCATCTGCTGTACCGCAACAAACAAGCTGGACAGTTGCTCCTGATTGGTCTCGGCACCCTGCGCAATTTCGCCTATTTGCGATTCAACCCCGGCCGCCAGCCGGGCGATGTTCTCAAGGTGCTGGCCGGTAAGCTCGACCTGACCGACCCCACTGTCCAGATCGGACGACAACTGACGGATCTGTTCAACCACCTGCACAGTACGGTTCTGAATATCGGCGACCATCTGCCCGACTTCCTCGGTTGCGCTGGCGGTACGTCCTGCCAGCCCGCGGACCTCGTCGGCGACTACGGCGAAGCCGCGGCCATGCTCACCCGCCCTCGCCGCCTCGATGGCCGCGTTAAGGGCCAGCAGATTGGTTTGACTGGCGATGGATTGAATCACCAGCGTCACGCGCTGGATTTCTTCACTTCGCTGGCTTAGCTCTTCAATGAACTGGCGACTGCTGACCGCACGCTTGCTGAGTGAGTGCATACGGGTGATTGACTCGCCCAGCACGCCTCTGCCTGCCTCGCTGCTCTGCCGCATCTCCACGGAAGCGTCGAGCGCCAACTGACTGAGTTGAGCAGCCTGTTGCTCGGTCGCGATCATTACATCGGCGCTGGAGACAATCTTTTCCGCAGCACTGAGCTGCGATTTCAGCCGGCTGGCCAGTTGCTTCACGGAAAACGCCACGCCTGCAGCCGATAACGCGTTATGGCTGGTAGAACGCGACAAGTCACGGGTCAGACGATTGATATCGGCGCGTCCGTCCTGCACATTCACAGGCTGGGGTCCGTTTGAAACAAAGCGCGGTAGCCAGATAAACAAAAGCGCCAATGGCACCGCAAGATAAGTCGACACCTCGACAAGCCCCATGGCGATGAAGAGACATCCCAGCGCGAGACTTTGTAATGCAGGTATCAACCAAGCGCGCAGCGTATTGCCGGATACCTTCCCGGGCTGATGCTCAGGCGTTGAATTGACCACAGTTCCGTTTGCGACCATTTGCGCGACTCCGTCATGCTTATCTTTATTGTGTCTGCATTAGACGCCAGATAAAGGCTTTTCGCCATGACTCAATATTGCTTTCGGGTCTGAACGGATGGGCGATCAACAGGCCATAAAGTGTGGTTGCTGAAAACAGGCTGATTACGCGTTGGCAATCGGGAAGGCGAGGGATAACACAGAAGAGGATGAAACCGGGACGTAGCGGTATGAGTTGCTTTACGTCGCAGAACAAACAGGCGGCGGGGCCATAAGGCCCCACCGCCCTGCATGATCAGGCTTGACGCTGATGCTTGTCGATCTGCTCGTGACGCTCTTGCGCCTCGATGCAGTACTTGGTGGTCGGGCTGATCAACAGACGCTTGAGACCAATCGGCTCACCGCTGTCGTCACACCAGCCAAAGCTGTCATCGGCAATGCGTGACAACGCCATTTCCAACTGGGGAAGCATGCGCTGATCGCGATCGATCACATTGACCAGCCAGTGACGCTCTTCTTCAACTGAAGCAGCGTCGGCAGGATCGGCAGGCGTATCCAGGCTCTCGATAGCAATGCGGCTCTGCTCGATGCGCTCGTGGATTTCAACCTTCATACCCTGCAACAGCTCGACGAAGAAAGCATGCTGTTCGGCATTCATGTAGTCATCGGCCGGCATGGCCAGCAACTTTTCCTTTGTCATTGATTTCTCTATAAAAAAAACGTGCATTAAGGCGAATTAAGGAGCGGCTCTGCGATGCCGTAAAAGCGCCATAGTCTCCAAGCGCCACCTGGCACTCAATTTACGAGGGGCGGCAGTCTAAGGCCGCCTTGGGCAGTCGGCAACTCATTTGCTAAACAAGCGCCAATTAGCCGACAAATAAACGCCAGCCATCACCGCACTCCATTAAATCCGGCAAAGCAAAAAGGGCCCGGATTGGCCCTTTAGCAGCGATTCGACAGCGTCCTGGTCAGCTCGTGCGAACGAAGTTGCCCTGAATGATGCCCACTTCCTTGATGATTTCCCGAATATAAGCGCCAATGGCCATCAAGGTAAAGCCATTCGCCATTAGGTAGGGGGATGCCTGAGGCCTATAAGCCTACGACTCGCCCTTCCAGCGCACTCAACCGCGCGGCATCGAGCACTTTTGCCGACGCGACCGCGTCGTGTGGATTGACCGGATTAACCCCCTCACCTGCAAGAGCAGCCTGAAGTTGCTGGTAAAACTCCGGCCAACAGCCTCGCTCCGTAGGGACACGCTCACGGTGTTCACCTTGTAAAAACCAGCCCCAACGCTGCTGATCTTCAACGCCCCAGCGCTTGCCTTCCGACTCTGGCGTCAGCCCCGCCAACGCGGCCTCTTCCTGACAGTCCAGGCCCTCGACGGTGTAACAGCCGCCGGACCCGCTGACCCGGAATCGCGGCCCTGGAGCGTTTTGCAGACAACTGCCCCACAAATGCGAGACCACGCCATTTGCATGGGTCAGGGAGACGAAAAACTGATGATCGAAAGGTTGATCGGGGGCTGAGAACTCCAGCTCTGCGTAAACCCTCGCCACCGGTCCGAACAGCAACAGCGCTTGATCCACCAGATGGCTGCCCAGATCACGCAACATGCCTCCACCCGCCGCCTTACCTACCGATTTAGGCGAATAGCGTTCGACCCGGGATTCAAAGCGTGTGATCTCACCCAGCCTCCCCTCGTCGATCAGTTTACGCACGGTCAGAAAGTCTGAGTCCCAGCGACGGTTCTGGTAAACGCTGAGCATCACTCCTTTGCGCTCGGCCAGTTCCACCAGCGCCTGAGCCTGCGCCGCATCGGCAGCAAAGGGCTTGTCGCTGACCACAGCAACGCCTGACTCAATAGCCTCCCGGATCAAGTCTGGCCTGGAAGCCATGGGCGTAGAGATCGCTACAGCATCAACACCTGCAGCGACCAGATCGGCCAGGCTGTCAAAAGCCTGGGCGCCAGGATGATCCTGGGCGAGCTCAGCCCGCCGCTCTGCCGATCGAGTGACAACGCCGACAAAAGTCGCCTCTCGCAGACTGGCGATCAATGGCGCGTGAAAATAGCGCCCGCCTTTGCCGTAGCCGACCAAGCCAATACGCATGAGATTCTCCTTTTAATCCAGTAAAAGCACCTTAAACGAATGCGTCAGTGGGTCAACCTGATTGAAGGCAGCAGTACAGCTGTGGGCGCGGCGAGAGTTTTTGCAGATTCGAAATGTTGAAATCGCACCTCCTGGATTGAATGGGAGCACCTGTCAAAAAATGCAAATCCTGGATTGAACCCAGCCCTGCAGGTGCCGCCCCGGTGTCACTGACACCGCGCTGTCGCGCAGCAAACATTGGATCTGTAGGCGCACGAGGGGCGTTTTCCTGTGGCAATACACCTTCGAAAGCGAACAAAAAAAAGGCCGCTCAATGAGCGGCCTTCTTTACTAGCGCAAAAATCAAACCATCAGAAGCGTTCGATCTTGGCCTTGCTTTCCAGCTGTGCACGGTAAGCAGCGAAATCCTGCTGACCGGCACGCGACGCCAGGAAGCGACGGTACTGGGATTTCTCTGCATCCGTTGCCGGTGCAGCCTCGTTGACGCCATTGAGGCGTACAATCACGAAACTGCCATCGGCCAGCGAAAGGCTGGTGAATTCCGGTTTGTCCTTGCCTTCAGGCTTGGGCATACGGAACAACGCTTGCAGTACGGCAGGATCTACACCTTCCTGACCGCGAGTAACCGCTTCCATCACTTTCCAACTGTGACCATCCTGCTTGGCAGCGAGCGGCGTCTTGCCGTCACGCAGACCAGCCAACAGCGCTTCGCCTTTGGCCTTGACGGCTTCAGCAGCGTGGTCTTTGACCAGCTTGGTACGAATCGCAGCGGCTACAGCTTCCAGAGGCAGCTGTTCCGGCATGCGGTGTTCCTTGGAGCGGACCACCAGAATGGTTTCAGGATCCAGCTCCAGCGCGGTGCTGTTGGAGCCCTCCTCCAGCACTTCCGGACTGAAAGCTGCCTGAATGACCGCACGGTTAGCCGTCAGGCCCTCACCACCTTCACGACCGAACGGCGCAGTCGTCTGCACTTTCAGACCCAGATCCTGAGCCGGCTGAGCCAGATCGGATGCTTCGAACGCGGAGTCTTCGAGTTGCTTGGCAGCCTCGACGAAACGCTGTTCGACCTGCTGCGACTTCAGATCATTGGTCAGTTTCTCTTTCAAACTGGCAAAGCTCGGCACTGAAGGTGCTTCAACGCCCAACAGCTTGATCAAGTGCCAACCGAAATCACTGCGCACCGGTGCCGACACTTGATCCTTGTTCAGCGCATACAGCGCCTCTTCAAAGGCCGGATCGTAGACACCCTTGCCTGCGTAACCCAGATCGCCACCCTTGGATGCCGAACCCGGATCCTGAGAGAACTCTTTGGCCAGCGCAGCAAAATCTTCACCCTTGGCCAGGCGCTGTTGAATTTCTTCAATCTTCGCCTTGGCCTGCTCGTCAGTCATCTTGTCGTTCACATCGATGAGGATGTGCGCGCCACGACGCTGCTCAGCGAGATTGGCAATTTCTTTCTGATAAGCCGCCTGCAAGTCTTCGTCCTTGACCTTCACCTTGTCGAAGAAGTCAGACTTCTTCAGCTCGACGTAATCAAGCACCACTTGCTCGGGGCTCATGAACTCTTTGGCGTGCTCGTCGTAGTGAGCCTTGACTTCGTCGTCGGTCACTTTGACAGCGGAGGCATCGGCAGTCAGCGTCAGCGAAGCAAAATCACGCGTCTGTTTTTCCAGACGGGCAAATGCATCTACCTGAGCATCCGTGACAAATGCGCTACCGGCAACACCGGCACGGACCTGACCGATCAGCATTTCCTGAGCCAGCATCTGGCGGAACTGCATCCGGGTGAAGCCCAACTGACGGATTACCTGATCGAAACGGTCAGCGTTGAATTTGCCGTCTACCTGAAACTCAGGCGTCTGCAAAATCTGCTGATCCAGCGCAGCTTCCGAGAAGGAGAACTTCGCGTTGTCGGCGCCTTGAAGCAACAGCTTGCGATCAACCAGACCTTTCAGGGCCGAGTCGTGAAGCATTTTTTCATCGAGCAGAGCAGGATCGAAATCCTTGCCCAACTGTTGCACCAGCTGACGCCGTTGCATATCGATCGCCTGGCTCAGCTCGGTCTTGGTGATCTCGTCACCGTTGACCTTGGCAGCATCCTGAGCGGTACTGGTTGCGGTAAAAATCGCATCGAATCCGGTCAACGCCATCAATGCGATGATGATTCCGATAATGGTCTTGGCAATCCAGCCTTGTGAATTGTCCCTGATGTTCTGCAGCATGCGTCCCCCAAAACGGTTGTACTGACTAACCAACCGCGGAGCGTGGGTAGAAAGCGGATAGAAGAAAGGCGCATCCGAGGATGCGCCTTCTCGTAACTGGCGAAGCGGACGGGGCTGAAACCCACGACCCGGGTGTGTCAGGCCGGATTCAGACCAGCCGCACTACCGCTTCGCTGCCGATACAGAGTGAATCCTGATCGGTTGGGCAAAGGCTTTGAGAACTTAGTTGACAGCTTCTTTCAGTGCTTTACCGGCTTTGAAACCTGGCTTTTTGGCAGCAGCGATTTCCAGCGTCTTACCCGTTTGAGGGTTGCGACCGATACGTGCTGGACGATCAGTAACGGAGAAGGTACCGAAACCAACCAGTACAACGGAGTCGCCAGCCTTGAGAGCGCCAGTGACGGATTCGATTACTGCGTCCAGCGCACGGCCAGCAGCAGCTTTCGGGATATCAGCGGATGCGGCGATAGCATCAATCAGTTCCGACTTGTTCACTCTAAGTCCCCTTATCTCTATTTTGAGTATGTTTCTAAGTTTTTTTGGTGTAGCAAAAACGAGCGCTGAATGGCCTACAGGCGCTTAGAAGAGCCGCTTTATAACAAGGGCTCCAAAAAGCTGTCAAGAAAGGCCGTCCAGACTAATGCGTGCTAATTCTTTCCTTAGAGTCAGACTCGCGCTTTTCATCCTTCGCAACCATCTCGGGAGCGACATCCGGCAAGGGCTCCGGCGCGTATTGCAGCGCAATTTGCAGGACTTCGTCAATCCATTTAACCGGCTTGATCTGCAAGTCCTGCTTGATGTTGTCCGGAATCTCTTTCAGATCGCGCACGTTTTCCTCTGGAATGATCACCGTTTTGATACCACCACGGTGTGCAGCCAGCAGTTTTTCCTTGAGGCCACCGATCGCCAGAACCTGTCCGCGAAGGGTGATTTCACCGGTCATTGCCACGTCAGCACGGACCGGAATCTGTGTCAGCGCTGAAACAAGGGCCGTGCACATGCCTACGCCTGCGCTAGGACCATCTTTAGGGGTGGCCCCTTCCGGCATGTGGATGTGAGTGTCACGCTTCTCATGGAAGTCCAGAGGGATTCCCAGGCTCTTGGCGCGGCTGCGCACGACTGTCAGCGCAGCGGTGATCGACTCAACCATCACATCACCCAGCGAACCGGTTTTGATGAGTTGCCCTTTACCTGGGACTACAGCGGCTTCGATGGTCAGCAATTCGCCACCCACCTGCGTCCACGCAAGACCAGTCACCTGCCCGATCTGATCCTGCTGTTCAGCCAGACCGTAACGGAATTTACGAACACCGAGGAAGTGCTCAAGCATGTCGGCCGTCACACGAACTGCGAAGCGTTTTTCCTGAGCATGCTCTTTGACCGCCTTGCGGCACACCTTCGCAATCTGACGCTCGAGGCTACGCACGCCCGCTTCACGGGTGTAATAACGCACGATGTCGCGGATCGCTTCTTCGTCGAACTCCACTTCGCCTTTCTTCAAGCCGTTGGCCTGCAGCTGTTTTGGCGAGAGGTATTTGACGGCGATATTGATCTTTTCGTCTTCGGTGTAGCCTGGCAAACGGATGACTTCCATCCGGTCGAGCAACGCCGCCGGGATGTTCATCGAGTTCGCGGTGCACAGGAACATCACGTCGGAAAGGTCGTAATCGACTTCCAGATAATGGTCGTTGAAGTTGTGGTTCTGCTCCGGGTCCAGCACTTCCAACAGTGCAGAAGCCGGATCGCCACGCATGTCGCTGCCCATCTTATCGATTTCATCGAGCAGGAACAGCGGGTTGCGCACCCCAACCTTTGTCATCTTTTGAATCAATCTTCCTGGCATCGAACCGATATATGTCCGGCGATGACCACGAATTTCAGCTTCATCACGCACGCCACCCAAGGCCATGCGGACAAATTTGCGGTTAGTTGCGCTGGCAATGGACTCGGCAAGGGAGGTTTTACCCACACCTGGCGGCCCTACCAGGCAAAGAACAGGACCGCGAATTTTCTTCACGCGTTTTTGCACGGCGAGGTATTCGAGGATGCGCTCCTTGACCTCTTCCAGACCGTAATGGTCGGCATCAAGGATGTCTTCAGCGCGAGCCAGGTCCAGACGAACCTTGCTCTGCGCCTTCCACGGCACCTGAACCAGCCAGTCGATGTAGGAACGAACCACCGTTGCTTCTGCAGACATCGGCGACATCTGCTTCAGCTTGTTCAGCTCGGCAGTGGCCTTGGTCAGAGCGTCTTTGGGCAGACCGGCAGCATCGATGCGCTTTTTCAGCTCTTCGATTTCGTTGTGGCCTTCCTCGCTGTCGCCGAGCTCCTTCTGAATGGCCTTCATCTGCTCATTCAGGTAGTACTCGCGCTGACTGCGCTCCATCTGCTTTTTGACGCGGCCACGAATACGTTTCTCAACCTGCAACAGGTCGATTTCCGCATCCAGCAACGCGAGCACGTGCTCGACCCGGGCTGGCAGATCAATGATTTCGAGGATTTCCTGCTTCTGCTCGATTTTCAGCGCCATGTGCGCCGCCATGGTGTCGACCAGACGACCAGGCTCATCAATGCTGTTGAGTGAAGACAGGACTTCAGCAGGGACTTTCTTGCCCAACTGGACATACTGTTCGAACTGCGCCAGAAGGCTACGCACGAACACTTCAGATTCACGATCAGGCGCATCGACCTCATCGATCAGGGTAACTTCGGCCCGGCAGTGGCCATCAACTTCGATAAAGCGATCAACGGATCCGCGCTGCTCGCCCTCGACCAGCACTTTGACCGTGCCGTCAGGCAGCTTGAGCAGTTGCAATACGGTTGCAATGGTGCCGACGTTATAAAGAGCGTCTTCACCAGGATCATCGTCAGCAGGATTTCTTTGTGCGAGCAGCAGTATCTGCTTGTCGCCTGTCATCGCCGCCTCCAGGGCTTCGATAGACTTCTCGCGCCCCACGAACAGCGGGATAACCATGTGCGGATACACCACAACATCGCGCAATGGCAAGAGAGGCAATTCGATGGTCGTTTTCATGATTTCGCCTCTACGGCGGCCATGTGGCCGTGGACTGGAATGAGCTTGAGTCCAAGATGGGGGTAGACACCTGAAAAAACAAGCCTTTAAGCAGGAAATGCAAAAAGGGGCCCGAAGGCCCCTCTCTATTTGTGCAGCATTTTATTCATGCAGCAGTATCACTCACGCGTCGGGCGCAACCTTGGCAGGTGGCTCGCTGTTTTCGTAGATCAACAGCGGCTTGGACGTGCCTTCAATTACGCTTTCGTCGATCACCACTTTGCTCACATCAGTCTGCGATGGAATCTCGTACATGGTGTCGAGCAGAACGCCTTCGAGGATGGAGCGCAGGCCACGTGCGCCTGTCTTGCGCTCAAGCGCACGACGAGCGACGGACTTCAGAGCGTCGGTACGGAACTCGAGGTCCACACCTTCCATCTCGAACAGCTTGGCGTACTGTTTGGTCAGCGCATTTTTCGGCTCGGTCAGAATCTGCATCAGCGCAGCTTCGTCCAGCTCGTCCAGCGTTGCCAGAACCGGCAGACGACCCACGAATTCCGGAATCAAACCGAACTTGACCAGATCGTCAGGTTCGACTTCACGCAGGGATTCGCCAACCTTCTTGCCTTCTTCCTTGCTGCGTACTTCTGCGTTGAAACCGATACCGCCTTTGGTGGAGCGGTTTTGAATAACCTTTTCCAGACCAGAGAACGCACCACCACAGATGAACAAGATGTTACGGGTATCAACCTGAAGGAATTCCTGCTGCGGATGCTTGCGACCACCTTGAGGCGGAACGGAAGCGACCGTGCCTTCGATCAGCTTGAGAAGGGCCTGCTGCACGCCTTCACCGGAAACGTCTCGGGTGATCGACGGGTTATCAGACTTGCGCGAGATCTTGTCGATCTCGTCGATGTAGACAATACCCATCTGGGCCTTTTCTACATCGTAGTCGCACTTCTGCAACAGCTTCTGAATGATGTTCTCCACATCCTCACCTACATAACCCGCCTCGGTGAGGGTGGTTGCGTCGGCGATGGTGAATGGAACGTTCAGCAAGCGGGCCAGTGTTTCGGCAAGCAGGGTCTTACCCGAGCCTGTCGGGCCGATCAGCAGAATGTTGCTTTTGCCGAGCTCGACGTCGTCATTCTTTTTGTCACGCTGATTCAGGCGCTTGTAGTGGTTGTACACCGCTACGGCCAGAACCTTTTTCGCACGCTCTTGACCGATCACATACTGATCAAGGATGCCGCTGATTTCTTTAGGCGAAGGCAATTTATGCGCGCTGCTCTCGGCCTGGGCTTCCTGCACCTCCTCGCGGATGATGTCATTGCACAGGTCGACGCACTCGTCGCAGATAAAGACCGAGGGGCCGGCAATCAACTTACGTACTTCATGCTGGCTTTTGCCACAGAAGGAGCAATAGAGCAGCTTGCCGTTGTCCTCGCCGTTGCGGGTGTCAGTCATTCGTTCGATCCAAATCCGATAGGCTTGCAACACAAGATGAAGGCTATTGCGGGCTTTTTCAAGCCCGCAAGTGATCAGAACAGCCGACCAGCCTTATTTGAGGTGCTTAATTAAGCGGGACGCTGACTGATGACTTCGTCGATCAAGCCGTACTCACGAGCAGCCTCTGCACTCATGAAGTTATCGCGGTTGGTGTCACGCTCGATCTCTTCCAGAGTGTGCCCGCTGTGCTTGGCCATCAGCGTGTTGAGACGCTCACGAATGAAAAGGATTTCCTTGGCGTGGATTTCGATATCCGAAGCCTGGCCCTGGAAACCGCCCAATGGCTGGTGAATCATCACGCGGGAGTTCGGCAGGCAGAAACGCTTGCCCGGAGCACCTGCGGTCAACAGGAATGCGCCCATGCTGCACGCCTGACCGATACAGGTAGTCGATACGTTCGGCTTGATGAACTGCATGGTGTCGTAGATCGACATGCCAGCCGTCACCGAACCGCCCGGTGAGTTGATGTAAAGATGGATATCCTTGTCCGGGTTTTCCGCTTCAAGGAACAGCAGTTGCGCGCAGATCAGGTTGGCCATGTAGTCTTCTACCGGGCCTACCAGAAAGATCACTCGCTCCTTGAGAAGGCGCGAATAGATGTCATAGGCGCGTTCGCCACGGGCGGACTGCTCGATAACCATCGGGACCAGGCCGCCGGCGGCCTGGATGTCAGAGTGCTGCTGAATATAAGAATTGCGGGACATGTCTCGCATTCACTCCCAAATAGTCATTTCTTGAATACGCACAAGCCAGCGCGAAGGCTGGCTTGTAGGTGTTTTCTAACGAAAAAACAGATCAGTCAGCTTGTGGTGCTTCCACCGGCTTGACTGCTTCTTCGTAGGAGACCGACTTCTCGGTCACGCTAGCTTTCTGCAAAACAGTATCCACAACTTGCTCTTCAAGCACAACCGAACGTACTTCGTTCATTTGCTGCTCGTTCTTGTAGTACCAGGCCACGACCTGCTCAGGCTCCTGGTAAGCAGAAGCCATTTCCTGAATCATCTCGCGAACGCGGGTGTCATCAGGCTTGAGGTCGAACTGCTTGACCACTTCAGCAACGATCAGACCCAGCTCAACGCGACGCTTGGCTTGCTCTTCGAACAGCTCGGCCGGCAGTTGATCAGGCTTGATGTTGCCACCGAACTGCTGAACAGCCTGAACGCGCAGACGGTTCACTTCGTTTTCCAGCAAGGCTTTTGGCACTTCGATCGGGTTGGCGGCCAGCAAGCCGTCCATTACCTGATTCTTGACCTTGGACTTGATGGCCTGACGCAGCTCGCGCTCCATGTTCTTGCGAACTTCGGTGCGGAAGCCGTCGATACCGGTTTCCTTGATACCGAACTGCTTGAAGAACTCTTCGTTCAACTCAGGCAGCTTAGGCTCGGAAACAGTGTTGACAGTAACGGTGAACTCGGCAGCTTTACCTGCCAGTTCAAGGTTCTGATAGTCTTCCGGGAAGGTAAGGTTCAGAACACGCTCTTCGCCAGCCTTGGCGCCAACCAGGCCGTCTTCGAAGCCAGGAATCATGCGGCCGGAACCCAGTACCAACTGGGTGCCAGTGGCGGAGCCGCCAGCGAATACTTCGCCGTCAACCTTGCCAACAAAATCGATGTTCAGCTGGTCTTCGTTCTGGGCAGCACGATCAGCCACTTCGAAACGAACGTTCTGCTTGCGCAGGATTTCCAGCATGTTGTCCAGATCGGCATCAGCCACGTCTGCAGACAGACGCTCAACGGCGATGGAATCGAAACCGGCAACGGTGAATTCAGGGAACACTTCGAAAGTAGCGATGTATTCCAGGTCTTTGCCTTTTTCAAAGGTCTTTGGCTCTACAGCAGGTGCGCCAGCCGGGTTCAGCTTTTGCTCAACCACAGCTTCGTAGAAAGTAGCCTGGATCAAATCACCCAGCGCTTCCTGACGCGCGCCGTCTTCATAACGCTGACGGATCACGCTCATAGGCACTTTGCCTGGACGGAAGCCAGGGATCTTGGCTTTACGTGCGGTCTGCTGCAGACGCTTGTTGACTTCAGTCTCGATGCGTTCGGCAGGCACGCCAATGGTCATGCGGCGCTCAAGAGCGGAAGTATTTTCAACAGAAACTTGCATGGATATTCCTCGTTGCACAGACGTTAGCCGGCGTTTCCGACCCCAGAATCAAGGGCATGCATTCTAGTGGGTCAAACTCAAGAAGTCACCCTACTGAAAAAGGGCGCATATAAAGGAAGGAATCAGACGATCTGCGACAGGTAACCGCAGCCACTCTCGACCGACCGAAACGCGTCTGGCACGGCCTTGCACAAGGCGTCACGCACCCGGCCTCAGCGTCGATTCCATTCCGCGAAGCACACCCCGCACGACCGACGGCAGCCAGGCTGGCAGATCAGCGAGACGAAAAACAATAATCCTGAAACAAAAAAAGCCGCACTAGGCGGCTTTTTTTCAAACGTCACGACCGCATAGCAGCTGTGACGCGTTTAATCCTGGTGCGGACGGAGAGACTCGAACTCTCACACCTTGCGGCGCTGGAACCTAAATCCAGTGTGTCTACCAATTCCACCACATCCGCGTACAAGCTTTTAAAGCAAAGGCGCCAGATTATAAGTCTGGCGCCTTTCTAAATATGGGGTGGACGAAGGGGATCGAACCCTCGACAACGGGAGTCACAATCCCGTGCTCTACCAACTGAGCTACGCCCACCATATTGCATGTAACCGTGACATCTTACTTGCACTTGCCAAAGCTGCCTTGATGGCGCACCCGGCAGGACTCGAACCTGCGACCATCCGCTTAGAAGGCGGATGCTCTATCCAGCTGAGCTACGGGCACTTATATAATCTGTACTCTTTAACGATTACAAATTAAAAGGCTTTTTAATCACACTGAGCTAAGTAACCGCTCCGCCTGATTCAACACCGAACCTCATCTAAACATCGACTTGGTTATGAGTGCCAGCTTAACCAGTGCTGGGTTGTACCCGGCAAGTGCGACGAATCTTATAGACGACCCTAAAGGTCGTCAACTCTTTTTTAGAAAAAAATTCAGCTAGATAAAGGAGTTAGGAGAATATGCAGACCAAGCGCCTTTGCCCACGCGCGATGACATGCGAGAATGCGCGCTCTTTTCCGATCCCTCTCGATGGTTAATCACGCGTAATGACTGCAAAACTAATCGACGGCAAAGCGATCGCAGCCAGCCTGCGTCAGCAGATCGCCAAACGGGTCGCCGAACGTCGCGAGCAAGGCCTGCGCACACCCGGCCTCGCAGTGATTCTTGTGGGCAGCGACCCCGCTTCCCAGGTCTATGTCTCGCACAAGCGTAAAGACTGCGAAGAAGTCGGCTTTGTCTCTCAGGCCTACGACCTGCCCGCCCAGACGTCACAAGCAGAACTGACCGGCCTGATCGATCGCCTCAATGACGACGCGAACATCGACGGCGTACTGCTGCAATTGCCACTACCCGAACATCTGGATGCCTCCCTGTTGCTGGAGCGCATTCGCCCGGACAAAGACGTGGATGGCTTCCATCCTTATAACGTCGGTCGTCTGGCACAGCGCATTCCGCTACTGCGCCCCTGCACACCTAAAGGCATCATGACCCTGCTGGAAAGCACCGGTGTTGATTTGTATGGTCTGGACGCCGTTGTTGTGGGCGCATCCAACATCGTCGGTCGCCCGATGGCCATGGAGCTGTTGCTCGCCGGCTGCACCGTGACCGTGACCCACCGCTTCACAAAGGATCTGGCTGGCCACGTTGGCCGGGCCGATCTGGTGGTGGTCGCTGCTGGCAAGCCAGGGCTGGTCAAAGGCGAGTGGATCAAGGAAGGCGCTATCGTGATCGACGTTGGCATCAATCGTCAGGACGACGGCAAGCTGGTTGGCGATGTGGTTTATGAAACCGCCCTGCCCCGCGCTGGCTGGATCACCCCGGTACCGGGCGGCGTAGGCCCGATGACTCGCGCCTGCCTGCTTGAAAACACCCTGTACGCAGCGGAAACCCTGCACGGTTGATGCGCCGCGTCATGCAATAAAAAACGGCACCCAAGGGTGCCGTTTTTCATTCCTCGACAGCCTTACTTCTTGGCCGCTTCCCAGCTTTTCAACAAGTCTGAATAGGCAATGGTTTCGCCCTTCGGTTTCTCATTGGCCAGCTTGCGTTGTGGGGCCAGGAACTTGCCACCACTCTGCTCGGCTTTGGTGTACCACTCTTCTGCAGAGGTTTCCGGGTTCATTTTAGGCGCGCACTTGCTGGCCTCCTGAACCTTGGAGCGCTCGATACGCGTCATGATCGCATCCTGATCCTTGGCAAGACCGTCCAGTGCCTGCTGTGCGGTTTTCTCGCCGGTTACAGCTTCGGCAACGTGACTCCACCACAACTGCGCAAGTTTCGGATAATCCGGCACGTTGGTCCCGGTAGGCGACCACTGAACGCGGGCCGGGCTACGGTAGAACTCTACGAGACCACCGAGTTTGGGCGCCAGTGCGGTCATTTCCTTGGAATTGATGTCCGACTCACGAATCGGCGTCAGGCCTACGATCGTTTTCTTCAGAGAGACGCTTTTCGACGTCACGAACTGCGCATAGAGCCAGGCAGCCAGGCGTTTTTTCTCGTCGGACGATTTGAGGAAGGTCCAGGAACCCACGTCCTGATAACCCAGCTTCATGCCTTCTTTCCAGTACGGGCCTTTCGGCGAAGGCGCCATACGCCATTTCGGCGTGCCATCGGCGTTCATGACTGGCAGACCCGCCTTGGTCATGTCAGCCGTGAAAGCGGTGTACCAGAATATTTGCTGAGCAACGTTGCCCTGGGAAGGTACCGGCCCGGATTCGGAGAACGTCATGCCTGCGGCTTCAGGCGGTGCGTAGGCTTTCAGCCAATCGATGTATTTCTGGGTTGCAAACACAGCTGCTGGCCCGTTGGTGTCGCCGCCGCGGGTAATGCTGGAACCCACCGGATGGCAGTCTTCTACGCGAATACCCCACTCGTCCACCGGCAAACCATTAGGCAGCCCCTTGTCTCCACTGCCCGCCATGGAGAACCAGGCATCGGTGAAGCGCCAGCCCAGCGATGGGTCTTTCTTGCCGTAGTCCATGTGGCCGTAGACTTTCTTGCCGTCGATTTCCTTGACGTCTTCGCTAAAGAACTTGGCAATGTCTTCATACGCCGACCAGTTGACCGGCACGCCCAGCTCGTAGCCGTACTTGGCCTTGAATTTCGCTTTCAGGTCTGCGCGGTCAAACCAGTCAGCGCGGAACCAGTAAAGGTTGGCGAATTGCTGATCGGGCAATTGATAGAGCTTGCCGTCCGGTGCTGTAGTGAACGAAGTACCGATGAAATCCTTCAGATCCAGCGTTGGAGACGTGACCTTGCTGCCTTCCGGACTGGCCATCAGATCGGTCAGGGACATCGCCTTGCCGTAACGGAAATGGGTACCGATCAGGTCGGAGTCATTCACCCAGCCGTCGTAAATGCTCTTGTCCGATTGCATGGCGGTCTGCAGCTTTTCAATCACATCACCTTCCTGCAGCAAGTCATGGGTGACCTTGATGCCGGTGATTTCGGTGAACGCCTTGGCCAGGGTTTTAGATTCGTACTCGTGGGTGGTCAAGGTTTCGGAAACCACCTTGATGTCCATGCCGCGAAACGGCTCGGCAGCCTTGATGAACCACTCCAGTTCTTTCAATTGTTCGGCATCGGACAGCGTGCTCGGCTTGAACTCGCTGGCCGCCCACTTCTTGGCCGCATCTTCATACTGATCGGCCCATGCCGAAACGCTCAATCCGCTGAGCATCACCATTGTCGCCAGCGTCACGCTATGTCGCAGCTTGTTTTTCTTATTGAACATAGACACCTCCAGTGTTGTTTCTTATGTAGTCCCGCTTCGAATACCACTTGGCGGATCAGCCAGGCATTTGCGCCCATCCGCTCTCTAACCCCACCGCATTACTACCAGGAGCCACACCAGAGAAATCCCTGAAGCAACCCAGATACTCCAGTCAGTCGCGCCGATCACCAGCAGATGCAGGTAAGCGCTACCCAACAGCCCGATGAACAGTCGGTCGCCACGGGTAGTGGCAATCGGCAGAAAACCACGACGCTCAAGACTGGCCGAGCGCAATTCCCACACCGTCATCCCTGCCAGCAGCAACGCAATGCTGCCAAAGAAGATCGCGGTGGGCAGTGTCCAGGACATCCACTCCATTTTTTCGACTCCTCAGACCCGACCAAGAGCAAAGCCCTTGACCACGTGGTTACGAACGAACCAGATCACCAGCATGCCCGGCAGGATGGTCAACACCCCCGCCGCCGCCAGGACACCCCAATCAATCCCCGAAGCCGATACCGTACGCGTCATCACCGCCGCAATCGGCTTGGCGTTGACCGACGTCAGGGTGCGAGCCAGCAGCAGCTCAACCCAGGAGAACATGAAGCAGAAGAACGCCGTCACACCGATACCCGAGCCAATCAGCGGCACAAATATCTTGGCGAAAAACTTGGGAAAGCTATACCCGTCGATGTAGGCGGTTTCGTCGATCTCCTTGGGCACACCGGACATGAAACCCTCCAGAATCCACACCGCCAATGGCACGTTGAACAGGCAATGAGCCAGCGCCACGGCAATGTGGGTATCGAACAGGCCGATGGACGAATACAACTGGAAGAATGGCAGCAGGAAAACCGCAGGCGGTGCCATGCGATTGGTCAGCAGCCAGAAGAACAGGTGCTTGTCGCCCAGAAAACGATAGCGGGAAAACGCATAAGCGGCGGGCAAGGCGACGCTTAGCGAGATCACGGTATTGAGGCAAACGTAGTACAGAGAATTAATGTAGCCGCTGTACCAGCTTTCGTCGGTGAAAATCACTTTGTAGTTGGCCAGGGTGAAATCCTGCGGCCACAGGGTCAGGCCGCCGAGGATTTCAGTGTTGGTCTTGAACGACATGTTCACCAGCCAGTAGATCGGCACCAGCAGAAACAGCAGGTAAATCCACAGCGGTATGATTTTGCGCAGATTCATGTCCGCCTCCTCAGTTCTTTTCGCTATGGGTCATGGCGGTGTAGAACACCCACGACACCAGCAGGATGATCAGGAAATACACCAGCGAGAATGCCGCTGCAGGGCCCAGGTCGAATTGGCCCAGCGCCATGGTCGTCAGGGTCTGACTGAGGAAGGTGGTGGAGTTGCCCGGCCCGCCGCCGGTCAGCACGAAGGGCTCGGTATAGATCATGAAGCTGTCCATGAAGCGCAGCATCACGGCGATCAGCAACACACTTTTCATCTTCGGCAACTGGATATGTCGGAACACCGCCCAACTGGAGGCCCGATCAATGCGTGCTGCCTGGTAGTAAACATCCGGGATCGCCCGCAAGCCGGAATAGCAAAGCAGCGCAACCAGCGATGTCCAGTGCCAGACATCAATGATCAACACCGTCACCCAAGCGTCCGATGCGTTGGCCGCATAGTTGTAATTGATGCCCAGAACGTTGTTGAGCGTATAGCCCAGCAAACCAATATCGCCACGCCCAAAAATCTGCCAGATGGTGCCGACGACGTTAAATGGAATCAGCAGCGGAATGGTCATGACGATCAGGCAGACCGTGGACCAGCGCCCCTTACTCGGCATGCACAGCGCAATAGCTATCCCCAACGGAATCTCGATCAGCAGCACACACGCGGAATAGATGAACTGACGCAGTAGGGAGTCATGCAGACGCGGGTCCTGCAGGACCTGCCTGAACCAGTCGGTGCCGACAAAGTAACGGCTGGACTGATCGAAGATGTCCTGCACCGAATAATTGACTACGGTCATCATCGGGATAATGGCGCTGAACGCCACCAACAGGAAAACCGGCAATACCAACCACCACGCCTTGTTGTTCTGAACCTTATTATTCATGGCCTGACTCCAGCAAGTAATCGTCCGCATAGACCATCAGCCACTGGCTCGGGAAGCTGATCCAGGCCTGGCCCACGGGTACCGGTTTGTCTTCCTGCAGCCGCACTTTCAAGGCTTGCCCGGCGAGGCGCAGGGTCAAAATCTTGTAAGTGCCAAGGTCTTCAACATGACTGACCTCAGCGCATAACGCATCGTCCACCGGTCCGTCCCAGACATGCACAAACTCGGGCCGGATGCCGACTTTCAGGCTGGTCCATTTTTTCTCGGCGATGAGCTGCTGCATGGATTCGGACAGCGGCAGATGAGCATCACCAAAGCCCACACCGCCGGCTTGCGGGGTGACTTCAATGAGATTCATCCCCGGGCTACCGATGAAATAACCAACGAATGTGTGGCGTGGTTTTTCGAACAGTTCTCGTGGCGTACCGAACTGGACAATCGCACCGCCATACATGACTGCGATCTTGTCAGCGAAGGTCGAAGCTTCGAGCTGATCATGGGTGACGTAAACCATGGTGATGTTGAATTGCTCGTGGATCTGCTTGAGCTTGCGCCGCAGCTTCCACTTCAAATGCGGGTCGATCACCGTAAGTGGTTCGTCGAACAGAATCGCCGACACGTCATCACGCACCAGACCACGACCCATGGAGACTTTCTGCTTTTCGTCAGCGGTGAGGTTGCGGGCCTTTTTCTTCAGTAAAGGCTGCAGGTCCAGCACATCGGCAATTTCATGAACCTTGGTTTGAATCCTCTTCTCGTCCATGCCCTGATTGCGCAAGGGAAAGGCGAGATTGTCGTACACCGTCATGGTGTCGTAGACCACCGGAAACTGGAAAACCTGAGCGATGTTGCGCTGCTCCGGCGACAGGTCGTTGACCACTTTGGAGTCAAACATCACCTGGCCTTCGGAAGGGCTGAGCAGCCCGGAAATGACGTTCAGCAAAGTCGATTTACCACACCCGGAAGGCCCCAATAGCGCGTACGCCCCGCCCTGCTCCCAGATATGGCTCATCTCACGAATCGCATAATCCTCTGGCCCGTTCGGATGTTTGCTATAGCTGTGAGCGAGGTTTTGCAGTCGAATCTCGGCCATCAGGCAACCCTCGCCATACGCAAGCCGGGTGCCTGAATCAGGCGACCCTGCTCATCGAACACAAACAATTTATGGGTCGGGATGTACACCCGAATCGACGCATCAACGTCGTAGGCATGCACCCCCGGCAAGTGCAGCACCAGCGGGAAATGCTCGTTACGCACATGCAGAAACGTCTCAGAGCCGCTGATTTCCGCCAGCTCTACCGTCACTGCCAGCTCAAGATCATCATCATTGGATGGCACCAGACTCAGGTGGCTGGGGCGAACGCCAAAGCGGTACTCGCCATCGCCGATCTTGCGCAGATCAACGTTGAGGGGGAAATGGACGAAATTGGCAAAGCTGACTTCACTGCCCTGAATACGACCAGGCATCAAATTGATCGGCGGCTCGGAGAACAGTTCTGCTGCCAGAACGGTTTGCGGCTGGTGGTAAACCTCCGGCGTCCGGCCACTCTGAATCACCCGGCCTTCATGCAGCACCGTGGTCGTGCCGCCCAGGGCCAAGGCCTCATTGGGTTCAGTGGTGGCGTAGATAGCGATGGTGTGGCGTGCTTCGAACAGCTCACGCATTTCCTGACGCAGCTCTTCGCGCAGCTTGTAGTCGAGGTTGACCAGCGGCTCATCGAACAGAATCAGGTCGGCATCCTTGACCAGCGCCCGGGCCATGGCCGTGCGCTGCTGCTGACCACCGGACAGCTCCAGTGGATAGCGGGTCAGAAACTTCTCGATGCGCAGCATCTTTGCGGTTTCCAGCACTTTGCTCTGGATCACGTCAGCGGCGACACCGGCCTGACGCAATGGCGAGGCAATGTTCTCGAAAACGGTCATGCTCGGGTAATTGATGAACTGCTGATACACCATCGACACATTGCGATGGCGAACGGCCGTCTGGGTGACGTCCTTGCCGTTCATCAGGATGCGACCCCGATCAGGCTTGTCCAGCCCAGCCATCAGCCGCATCAGACTGGTCTTGCCGGACAGTGTACGGCCCAGCAAGACATTAAAAGAACCGGGTTCGAAACTCAACGATGCGTCGTCGATCCAGGTTTGGCCGTCGACCACACGGCTGACGTGCTCCAGCGTTAGAGACATGGCTTGCCCTTTTTTGTCAGTTCTTATTCAGGGTGTGCGCGAATTCTTGTCAGGAGATAGCGACAATCGTGCCAAACCGGGCATTGCTGCGCACAGGCCCGAGATAGAGCCTCGGCCCGATATAACGGGCCTGACGAGCGTTCAGTGCTGAACAAAAGTGAACAATAAAAACTGAACACCTGAACAAACTGAACATTGACTTTGAACAATCCTGAGCGACACTGGACGCACGCACGGGATTGGACGCCCGTGCCAGATCAATAAGAAAAATAAAAATACATGCAGGATCCACCATGGCCATACACCGTGCATCCGTTGCTCATGACGCCATCATCCGAGACTCATGGTCCCGCTGTAGGGACTTTGGTCTGAGTCATCAGTCCAGACCCTCTTTCGGCCAGTTGCCGACGGATCAGGTATCGCAGTTACTGGAGCGCCATCAGGCGCTGGTGCACACCACCCACCAGGAAGTCCTGCCGTTTTACGAAAACATCCTCAGTAATTCCAACTGCCTGATCATGCTGGCCGATAATCGTGGTCAGTTGCTCAAGTCGTGGGGCACCCAGCGTTTTGTCGAACCCTCCCACGCGCATGGTTTCATGGCAGGCGCCAGCTGGATCGAAAGCGCCACGGGGACCAATGCCATTGGCACTGCGCTCGTCTGCGAACAGGCCGTACATATCGAGCACAACGAACACTTTCTCAAAGCCAACCGTTTCATGACCGGCTCGGCGGCACCGATTTACGATGCGGCGCGACGATTGGTTGCGGTACTGGATGTTTCCAGCGATAGCTTCCTGCCGCCTTCCCACACGCTGGGCATGGTGAAAATGATGAGTCAGTCGGTGGAGAACCGACTGATCCTCGACCAGTTTCAGGACAGCCACTTTCAGCTGACCTTCAACACCGGACTGAACAACCTCGACAGCCAGTGGGCAGGCTTGCTGATATTTGATGAAAGCGGGCGGATCATCAGCGCGAACCGTCGCGCCGACAATTTGTTGGGGGTCAGCCTGATGCGGACCAGTATCGAGGCGCTGTTCAATAACCCGACGGCTTTTCTGCTCAATCAACCTGAAGGCCTGCCCTTCTCGCTACTGGCCTCGGGCAACAACCGATTTCATGGCGTATTGAGACGGCCCAAACGTAATCCGCTAAACATTCACGCTTTTCAGCCCGCACCGAAACCGGTATCGCACGACGGCGTCCCTCTGTCGGCGGTCAGCCTTGGAGATGCAAGAGTCGACAAAGCCGTGCGCCAGGCCGAACGGCTGCTTGAGAAAAACATTGCCCTGTTGATTCATGGCGAAACCGGTGTGGGTAAAGAGGTGTTCGTCAAAGCGCTGCACAACGCCAGCTCCCGATCCACCAAGCCATTGATCGCGGTCAACTGTGCAGCCATTCCGGCCGAACTGGTGGAGTCGGAGCTGTTTGGCTATGAAAAAGGCGCATTCACCGGCGCGCACCATAAAGGCAGCATCGGTCTGATTCGTAAAGCGGACAAGGGCACGCTGTTCCTCGACGAAATCGGCGACATGCCGCTGCCGGTTCAGGCTCGTCTGTTGCGGGTTCTGCAAGAACGTTGCGTGCAGCCGTTAGGCAGCAGCGAATTGCATCCGGTGGATGTGCGACTGATATCCGCGACGAACCGCAACTTGCGCGACGAAGTACTGGCCGGGCGCTTTCGTCAGGATTTGTATTACCGGATCAGCGGGCTGAATCTGGAGCTGCCGCCGCTGCGTGAGCGTACTGACAAGGCGGCACTGATTCAGCGGCTCTGGGAGCAGCATCGCGAAGTGCAGCAGACTCGAGGCTTCGAGCCGAAAGTGCTGGAGTTGTTTGATCGCCACCCGTGGCCGGGCAACTTGCGCCAGCTCAGCAATGTGATTCAGGTGGCATTGGCGCTGGCCGACGATGAGGTGATCGGTACGGAGCATCTTCCGGATGATTTCTTCGCGGATCTGGAGATGGACTTACAGGATATGCAGCCGGTCCATGGCGATAAAGCACAGGTGCGCGAGGTGGAGAATCTGGAAGAGCTGTTGCGGGCAGCTGGCGGTAATATTTCCCAGTTGGCCAAGCGCCTGGGGGTAAGCCGGAATACGCTTTATAAGCGGTTGCGGGAACGGCAGGGTTGAGCCTGCGCCGATTGAAATTACCGCAATCATCTAATTTGGAACGCCATCCTTGTGGGAGCTGAGCTTGCTCGCGATACAGGCACCTCGGTCTCAGGTCAAATACCGAGGTGCCTGTATCGCGAGCAAGCTCAGCTCCCACAAAGTTTTGCATCTTCTGCGAGACCGCGCTGTGTCAGCAACACAGCAAGGATCAAAGTCAGCGAATCAATCTGCCAACCGCCCGGGAGCAAGCAGGAATACGCTTTTATAAGCGGTTACGGGAACAGCAGGGTTGAGCCTGCACCGATTGAAATTACCGCAATCATCTAATTTGGAACGCTATCCTTGTGGGAGCTGAGCTTGCTCGCGATACAGGCACCTCGGTTTCAGATCAAACACCGAGGTGCCTGTATCGCGGGCAAGCACCGCTCCTATCAAACAAAATATAACTATCTGATTTGGAATGCTTTTTACTGTAGGAGTGAGC